>JBFOLV010000567.1:0-2002 GCA_040830325.1 Kordiimonas sp.
ACTGATCAGGGTAAGCTTATCCGCACGCCAGTTCATGATGTTCGTATTGCTTCAAGAAACACCAAAGGGGTTACCTTATTCAAAGTCGCTGATGATGAGCATATTGTTTCGGTAGCCAAGCTACTTGAGACCAATGACGACGAAGAAGGGCAGGAAGACAATGCTGAGGGTGATATTCAGATAGAAACTGAAGCATCTGAGGCTGGCTCAGAAGAGTAAACACTCCTAGATATCAATAGAGAGGGGCTCGCCATTTTTGGTGAGCCCTTTTTGTTAGCTATTAAGAAAAAGAAGGCCAACAGCACCCAACCCTAAAACAGAGCCGGATATTCTATCTATAAGCCCTGTATTCTGCTTTGCACTCAAGAAAACCCGAGCTTTCGCAGCAACAAACACCCAAAAACTGTCTAATATCAGCGTTACGCAAATAAAGGCTATCGACAGGACTATCAGCTGTTGGTCAATTGGCAGCTCTTTAGAAATAAACTGCGGAAAGAATGCTGCGAAAAACAAAATTGCCTTCGGGTTGCTTGCTGCAATAAATAGCGCGCCTCGATAGGTGCGCCACGCTGTTTTTGCTCTCTTTTTCTCGACCTCAACAGTGGAGGGACTTCTTTTGAAAGCTGTATACGCTAGATAAACCAAATAGCCTGCGCCTGCATATCTAACTAAATTCAGAAGGTCATCAGATACTTTCTGAATTGCCGAAAACCCAGTATAATTTAATACCAAATAAACAACAGCGATGGACGCAGCTGCAAAAACGACAGCAAGGCCGTTTTTTGTGCCATTTGACAACGTTTCGGAGATGGCCAAACTAACAATCGGCCCTGGTGTTAATACAAGAACAGCCGTTGCTACTATAAACAAACCAAACAAAAAGGGATCAATCACCCCCATATCACTACCTCATCAATAGAAAGGCGTGCATTTTCTGCACGTATTTTCTTGTAATTTGTTCCGTCTTCGGGAATCTTGCTGCAAAGCACAAAAATAGCAACCCCTCACATCAGGTAAGCACCATGGCAAAAAAGAGAACTGGGATTTACCCCGGCACTTTTGATCCAATTACAAATGGCCACATAGATATTTTCAAACGCGGACTGCGGCTTGTTGATCGCTTGGTCATTGGTGTAGCCACCAATCCAAGTAAAAATCCCATGTTTTCACTTGAAGAGCGTGTAGCCATGGTTGACCGGGAAGCGCGACCGCTTGCTGAAGAAGCTGGCGTAGAATTTGAGGTTGTGCAATTTGATGAACTTTTGATGAGCTTTGCAGAGCGTGTTGGAGCGGATATTATTATCCGCGGTTTACGCGCAGTGGCAGACTTTGAATATGAGTTCCAAATGACTGGGATGAACTATCAAATTAACCCTAATATCGAAACAGTCTTCCTTATGGCTGATCCACGATATCAGACTATCGCGTCGCGCCTTGTGAAAGAGGTTGCTCGATACGGCGGCAATATTGCGTCTTTTGTTCCAACACGTGTTGGAAGTGAAGTCGTAGAAAAAGTAGCTGCCGCAGGCAGTAAGTAACGACAAACTAGAATTGGCAAACGTATGAAGTGGCTGTTTTTATTATTCGCAACAATGGTAGGGCTCATGACTGAAGAAACTGAAGCAATCAACCTTGATAAGGAAAACATTCTTTATTTAGACCTAGAAGCAGGCCGTGTTGAAATACTGATGCGCCCTGACGTAGCACCAAAACACATTGCGCGGATAAAAGAACTTGTGCGGTTTGGCTTTTATGACGGCACTGTTTTTCACCGAGTTATTGATGGCTTTATGGCTCAAGGTGGTGACCCTGAAGGGACGGGGCTTGGTGGATCCGGCCAAAACATCGAGGCTGAATTCGGAGGTATGCCTCATATGCGCGGAACAGTTTCCATGGCACGAGCAACAGACCCTAATAGCGCGGATAGCCAGTTCTTCATCTGCCTAGATCGTTCTACTTTCCTCGACGGTCAATACACAGCTTGGGGCAGGGTTATGAAAGG
>JBFOLV010000568.1:0-2422 GCA_040830325.1 Kordiimonas sp.
GCGCTAAATTTATGTCGTTTTTTAGGCCTTGATACAGGACTGAAAAAAACAGGCTGGGGTGTTGTGAAAACCCATGGCACCCGCCTCACTCACATCGCAAATGGTGTGGTAAAATCTAATAGCAAGAACTCGTTAGCGGAACGTCTTGTAGAGCTCTATGACGGATTAACCGAAGTGTTAGCTGAGTGGCAGCCGCATTCTTGTGCCGTTGAAGAAACCTTCGTGAATAAAAACCCGACAAGTACACTGAAGCTAGGCCAAGCAAGAGGTATAGCGCTATTGGTGCCTTCACGTGCAGGTTTGCCTGTTGCTGAATATACGCCAAACCACGTTAAAAAATCTGTCGTGGGTGCTGGGCATGCTGCGAAAGAACAAGTGGATGCCATGGTGCAAATTTTACTGCCGGGTGTACAAATAAAAGGTCCTGATGCAGCAGACGCACTTGCAGTTGCGATTTGTCATGCGCATCATGTAGGAACCGCAGCAAATATTAGGGGCATGGCACGGTGATAGCGAAGCTAAAAGGGTTAATTGATACTGTTGGCGAGGACTATGTCATTGTTGACGTAAATGGTGTTGGTTATTTAGTCCATGCTAGTAGCCGAACGCTTGGTAACTTACCGCAACCTGGAGAGGCCGCTGCAGTGCATATTGAAACTGTAGTGCGAGAAGACGCGATTACATTATTTGGGTTTTCTGAAGCTGCTGAAAAAGACATGTTTCAACTGCTCACTAGCGTGCAAGGTGTAGGTGCAAAAGTTGGTCTGGCTATACTTTCCGCCCTTGGACCGCAAGAACTACAGAATGCTATCGCCGCTCAGGACAAAACTGCAGTGTCTCGCGCCAAGGGGGTGGGCCCTAAGGTTGCCACACGCATTGTGACGGAACTGAAAGATAAAGTGACGGCCTTCGTGTTTAAGCCGCAAGGTGTGCAGATGGCATCTGGCGCTGCGGTAGCACCCGCATCAGGTACGACAGCTGTAATTGAAGACGCAGTTTCAGCGCTTGCGAATCTCGGCTACCGGCCCACGGACGCGCACGGTGCTGTTGCCAAAGCAGTGAATGAGCTTGGCGAGGACGCGGATGTTGGTGCGCTCGTGCCAGCGGCCCTTAAACATCTGAGTAGTCTTGTATGAGCGATATCGAAGAAAGACTAGTTGCCGGTAGTGAGACAGGTGGTGATACGCTTGATCATGGTTTGCGGCCACAGACACTCGGCGACTTTATTGGTCAAGAACAAGCTCGCGCCAATTTGCAGGTGTTTATTGAAGCCGCCCGAGCACGCGGCGAAGCAATGGATCATGTACTGTTTTATGGGCCGCCGGGCCTGGGTAAAACAACCTTAGCACAAATTGTAGCCCGTGAACTTGGGGTGAACTTTAGGGCGACTTCGGGTCCTGTTATTTCTAAGGCTGGTGATCTTGCTGCGCTATTGACAAATCTTCAAGAGCGAGACGTTCTGTTCATTGATGAAATTCACAGGTTGAATCCTGCTGTTGAAGAAGTTCTTTACCCTGCGATGGAAGATTTTCAGCTTGATCTTATAATCGGTGAAGGGCCTGCTGCGCGGTCAGTGCGTATTGATTTGCCGCAGTTTACTCTGGTTGGTGCAACTACACGGTCGGGACTTATAACAAAGCCATTAAGAGATCGTTTCGGTATCCCAACGAGACTTGAATTCTATAAAGTTGAGGAACTTACTGAGGTTGTGCGCCGTGGCGCGAAGTTGCTTGATTTGGGTATGACGGAGGATGGTGCCCGAGAGGTAGCTGCAAGATCACGCGGTACGCCGCGTATTGCTGGTCGGCTACTTCGCCGTGTGCGTGACTTTGCTTTGGTAGCCGAGAAAGATATGGTCGACGCCGTCTCCGCGGATGCAGCTCTTAATAGGTTGCAGGTGGACAACCTTGGTCTTGATGTTATGGATAGACGTTACATGTCTTGCATCGGAGAGACATATACGGGCGGCCCTGTTGGTGTTGAGACATTAGCGGCGGCTCTGTCCGAACCACGTGACGCTATCGAAGATATAATTGAACCGTATTTGATGCAGGTTGGGTTAGTGCAGCGCACGCCGCGCGGTCGTATGCTGTCTCCTGATGGGTGGAAGCATATGGGTTTAACACCTCCGCCGGGAAAAGAGACAGGCCAGATGGATTTGCTTGGGGGTGGAAAATGACTCTCGCACCAACAACAGGTGAGTGGAAGAACGGTGTCTATCATTTCCCGATCCGAATATACTATGAGGACACGGATGTGGGTGGCATGGCCTATCATGGCCGTTATGTCAGCTTCTTTGAGCGCGTCCGTACAGAAAGTATCCGCGGTACGGCTGCTGATGTTGATTTTCTGTTTACTATTCCAGAAGAAGAAGGTGGACCGCATACCTACGTAGTGAGCGAACTAAAACTTAAGTATCACC
>JBFOLV010000569.1:0-9924 GCA_040830325.1 Kordiimonas sp.
AAGTCGTGAAGCGAAAAAGTCTTCCAAATGTATTGTAGGACATGCGGTTTAATCCAAGTAAAGGCTAATCAATAGACGCAATATACTGCTTCATGTGCTCTTCGTTGTTGATCATGCAAGTGGTGTTGAAGCCCGCATCCACATAATGGGTTTCGCCGGTTACGCCGCCTGATAGGTCAGAGAGAAGATATAGGCCTGAACCTGCTACGTCTTCGAGCGTAATATTGCGGCGAAGCGGCGCATTTGCTTCATTGTATTTTAGAAGCATACGGAAATCACCAACGCCAGAAGCAGCAAGTGTTTTCATTGGGCCCGCAGACAGTGCGTTTACGCGAATGCCTTTTTCACCGAGGTCTTTAGCTAGGTAACGGGTACTTGCCTCAAGAGCAGCTTTTGCAACACCCATAACATTATAATGTGGGATAGCTTTTTCTGAGCCATAGTAAGTGAGGGTCAGCATGCTACCGCCAGGGTTCATCATCTTCTCAGCGCGCTGAGCAACAGCCACAAAACTATAGGCTGAGATATTCATCGTCATTAGGAAGTTATCTAGCGTCGTGTCAACATAACGTCCGCGTAGTTCACTCTTGTCCGAGTATCCAATTGCATGAACGAAAAAGTCGATTTTACCCCACTTTGCTTCCAGCTTTTCAAAAACTGCATCAATTGAAGCGCCATCAGATACATCACATTCTTCTACAAAGTCTGAACCAATTGAAGCTGCAAGCGGCTCAACACGTTTTTTCAAAGCTTCACCTTGATACGTAAAAGCGATCTCAGCACCTTGTTCGTGACATGCCTGTGCGATACCCCAAGCCATGGACTTGTTGTTGGCAACACCCATGATGATACCGCGTTTTCCTTGCATTAATTTTGTCATGTTGGCCCCATCTATATTTATGGAATGGATTTTCGCGCATCCTACACAATGCGGCGGGTGCGTCAATCTGCTATATGGATTTATATTTAGACACTTTTTTCCGTGTTCGCATCTATTGTTTCACTGCCCCAGTATTTATCTTTGCTGTATGCAGCGTTTAGCTCTGCACCCAAAACAAACCCCATGCTGACCATGAAGCAGAAGAGCTGAAGAATTACAACTCCGGCCAATGAGCCGTATGTCATGTCGTAGTTGTCTGCATACTTTAGATAGATAGAAAGACCTTTTGCGGTAGAGAGTAGAACGACCATGGACAATATGGTGCCCGGCAACCTTAAGGCTTTACCGGCTCTTCGAGGCGTTAAAGCAAAATAAATACTATAAAGCCCTAATGTTAGAAGAGCAGGGCTTATCAATAGCCTTAGGTATCCCCAAATCTGGTTGATCTCCGATGTGTAAGCATCGGGAAACAAGCTGGTGAATGCCTTGATGAGTGGGGGTCCAAGAACAAGTGTAGACATTGCTGCAATTACTGCTATTCCGCTGAATACCACAACACCTAAGCTTTCGAGGCGGCGCATCCAAATCGGGCGAGCAAATTCCTTGCCAAAAGCTTTTATTAGAACGCCGCGAGCTGCTTCTACCCCAGCTGCAGCTGTCCACACTGCAAATAATATTGAACTTGTTAGAATTTCAGGGCCGGTTGATTTTATAATACCCTGTATAGGGCCAGAAATTACTTTGCCAACTTCAGGTGGTAATACTTCAAGCATGAAAGCAATGCCTTCAAGCCCACGCTCTGTTTGTCCAAGAAACCCAGAAAGAGCTACGAGAAAAATGATAAAGGGAAACAGCGATAACATGGTCAAAAACGCCATGTTTCCAGCCGCGGGCAACGCGTCGTTTTCTAGGAAAAGCACCAAGGCGCGTTTCCATATTCTGCCGTGTCGCTTTAAGTTGTCCATAAGTTCATTAATTTAACCCAGCTTTTTTGCGCAGGTCGTCCCCGTTGTTTTTCCCCCAGCCCTTTATTAGCTTTTCAAGCTCAAGATCACGCTCACCAGGCATGTTAACAATAAGTTTTACGTACATGTGACCTTTTGTGTCTTTGCGTTTTACGCCCTTGTCCTTAAGCCGTAGGCGTTTTCCAGACGAGGCATTTCGTGGTATGCGAATTGTCAGCTTACCACTTGGTGTAGGGACCTGAATATCACCACCTAGTACTGCCTCACTTAGTGAAATTGGCAAGTCTAACAATATGTCATTGCCCTCACGTTTATAATAAGGGTGTGGCGCAACTTGAATTTCTACTAGTGCGTCGCCTTTCGGGGCGCCGCCAATACCTGGGCCCCCTTGTTTAGCGAGGCGAATGATTTGACCATCCTGAATGCCTGAAGGAATTTTAATGTCTACATTTCGTCCGTCATTCAGGCGAAGCCTACGCGTGCCGCCCGTTATTGATTCCTCAAAGCCAACGGTGATTTGATAGTTAATGTCTAGGCCTTTGCTGCGGCCCGACGTTTTATAAGGGTTTTGCGCTTGTTTAGGTTTTGCACCGCGTTTTCCGGAAAAGCTGAAAAACTCAGAGAACATGTCCTCAGCATCTTCGAAGCCAAAGTCGGAGTTCCGTCTATTGTACGCTCTTCGCGTGTTGCCGCCTCTGCCGAAGCCTCCGCCAAAACCGCTGCCAAAGCCACTGGGGGCTTTTTGGTTGCCATTTTCATCTATTTCGCCACGATCATATTGAGCTCGTTGATTAGCATCACCTAAAATAGCATAGGCAGCAGACACTTCTTTGAATTTATCTGCTATTGCTTGGTCATTTTTATTGTGATCAGGATGAAGCTTCTTCGCTAATTTGCGATAGGCTTTTTTTACCTCATCTTGAGTTGCGGACTTGGAAATCCCGAGCTGAGTATAAAGATCATTCATAAGGTTGTTTCAAACTGCGAAAACCGATACTAAACAATTGGAATGCATCACATAGAATGCAAGCCCTATCGCACAATATTACCAAAGGCAATAAAGAGCTTTAGGCGTCGTTACATTTTATACGGTTACGGAGCGCGATCCAAGTGACAAAAAAGACAGCAGCATTTATTGAGCCTTTTTCAAAGGTAAACGAGTGGCTTGAGGAGGCAACCGAAAAAGAACTCAATGATCCAAGCGCTATGGCGTTAGCTACATCTACGCCCGACGGCTTCCCTAGTGTACGAATGGTTTTGCTTAAAGGGTGTGACGAGAGAGGTTTGGTGTTTTATACCAATCTAGAGAGCCGCAAGGGTAGTGAGTTAGATCAAAATCCTAATGCAGCACTGCTGTTTCATTGGAAAAGTTTAAGGCGCCAAATTCGTGTGGAAGGTCAGGTTGAGCCCGTTTCTTCTGAAGAAGCGGATAGTTACTTTGAAAGTAGAGCTCGCGCTAGCCAAATTGGTGCCTGGGCCTCGGCTCAATCGAGGCCCATGGAAGGGCGGTTTGAGTTTGAAGCTTCTATCGCAAAATATACTGCGAAATTTGGAGCAGGTAAAGTTGAACGCCCCGATTTTTGGTCAGGTTTTCGCTTGAAACCAACATATTTTGAGTTTTGGAGAGACCGGAAATTCAGATTACACGAGCGGATTACATACAGCAATGCAGCTGCTGGTAACGACTGGGATTTAGCGGAAATTTACCCGTAATAAAAACGTCATAGAGCATTAAATATTTCACTGTTCTGAAGGTATTTTTGTAACATAAACGTCATACTCCACTGTTAGCTTCCCTCGAAGTTGGCGGTTTCCCTGCTCGGATGGTCGCCAGAATGATTTCAATTCTGATTTGCCAGATCGTGAGGGGTCGCTGCAATGAGTATTTCCATTCGGCTGTTGATAATTTTAGGTTTCACAACTGTTATAGCTATTCTTGGGGCTGTAAACTTGGTGTCCGCTTATAAATTGAGTGGACTGGATGAAGCATCCCAACAAATTGTTGAGAAAACAGATACAGTTAGACTGACAAATGATTATGTTGCCGCTGTTACCAAGCAGGAAGCCGCTCTCAGATTATTTGCGCGGTCAGGTCTGGAAAGTGACAAAGCATTAGTACAGGAGACTGAAGAAGATACCTTTGTTCTTCGTAGTCAAATCTTGGCGCAGCTTGTCGCGACAGGGCAGGCACCTTTAGCCGATCGAATTGAGGCTTCGGCCGGAAGATTTTCCGCTGTGTTTACCGCAATTCAAGATAGACTCGGTAATGAAGCAGACGCCTTGCAGGTTGTAATTGTTGGTGTTGGAAAGCTCAAAGAATCATCAGTTCGCCTTGGTGGTTTCCTAATGAATCAAGATACTGATGAAGCAAAACAGCTATCGCAAAAACTACCATCCATTGTATCTCGAATGACGACATTCGGTGTCGCTTATGCAGCAACAGGCAGCGCTAATGATTTTGATGAGGCAATACGGGCTGGGGAGGAGTTGGAGCTTCTAATAAAGGAAGCTTCACAGATGTTACGTGGTTTACCCCGCCGTGAGCGCTCAATCGTTCGCTATGTAAGGCGTGACGGTGATGTAATTAGACAAAGTCTTCGGCAAAAGAACGCGACAGTATTGGCAATTGATGAAGCTATGAACCAGTTGGCTGGTGCGTCCGCTGTTATTCACAAAATTACCGCGAAGGTAAAATCGGGCGCTCGGTCTGAGCAAACAATAGCGTTGGAGAAGATGACGCGTGAAGTTGCTGACACTATCGAAACGAGTGTATGGGGCTTTGTCGGTGGCGGGATCGCAGCTTTGCTAATAGCTTGGGCGATTGGGGTTTCAATTGTAGGGCCCATATCAAAAATAACACGAGCAGTAGGGGCGCTGGCCGGCGGAAATAAGTCCGTCAAAATACCTTTTAGAGACAGATCTGATGAGCTAGGACGTCTCGCGGAAGCAGCAGGTGTCTTTAAAGACCGCGCATTTGAACTTGAAAGGGTTGCTGAGGAAAAAGCAAAAGCGGAAACTGAAGCCGCAAAAGCAGAACGTCGCCGCGAAGTAGAACAGGCTGCGATGATTGAACGGCGACGAGAAGAAGAGCTTGCCAATCGCGCTGCTCGGCAGGAAGTGCGTAAACGACAACGGCTTGCGATGGCAGATGAATTTGAGAACCGGGTGATTGGTGTTGTTGATGCCGTGAATAAAGCCTCAAAAGAAGTAGAGCACGCTTCCCGTTCTCTAGTTGTTAATACTGAACAAACCAAAATCCAAGTGGTTAGCACGAGTGGTGCGACAGACGAAGCATCCATGAAAGTACAGTCTGTAGCCGGCGCTACTGAGGAGCTTGCTGTTTCTTTCGGTACGGTTGGTAATGAGCTTTCTCACAGCGCTTCAGTTGCTAAGGAAGCAGTTTCGGAAGCTGCACGTACAACTGAAACCGTAAAAGGCTTAACACAAGCAGCGGAGAAAATTGGCTTAGTTGTGAAGATGATCCAGGAGATCGCGGAACAAACGAACTTGTTAGCCTTGAACGCAACAATCGAAGCGGCACGTGCAGGTGAAGCCGGTAAAGGGTTCGCAGTTGTTGCACAAGAAGTTAAAAATCTTGCGGCTCAATCCAGTAACGCCACATCTGAAATATCAACCTATGTGGAAGATATCCAGAGTGTCGCCTCTGATGCTGGTACGGCTATTGGGCGGATAAGTGACATTATTTCTAATATGGATGATGTCACACAATCCGTTGTCGTAGCCGTGGAGCAACAAACAGGTGCTACGCAAGAAATAGCAGAGAATGTTCAGCATGTTGCTTCAAGTACTGAAAGTGTCCGTGAAAGTGTCGGAATTGTTGGGCGTGCCGCCGATGAGTCGCAAACTATGTCTAATAGACTGCAACTAAATTCTGAGGACCTTATGCGGGAAGCCAAGGCACTAGATACAGAAGTGCGCCGGTTCTTAGAAGAAGTGCGCGGAGATCAAGATGACAACGAGACGGATGCGTCTGGATTAAATGATAACGTCGTTTTACTGAAATCTGCGTAGAATGTGCTTAAAGGAAAGAGGTTATTTAATTTTTAGACTTTGACGTCCAGTAAATACGGGCTACTGTCAGAAGCAATAGGTAGTAGATAGGCAGAGGGGATGTCCAATGGACGGCATGCAACACCCAGAAACACCGATAGAGGTAATTTCTGAGAAGCTTGAGGCCCAGCGATCGGCTTATTTAGCTGAAGGGTTTGTATCAGTAGAAGTACGTAGGGATAGGCTAAAGCGTGCTAAGGCTTGTTTACTAGATAATAAGGACGAGTTTATTCGTCTTGTTTCGGAGGATTTTGGAAATAGATCCAAGGAAACTACTCTATTTGCGGATGTGACGGCCAGTGCCGGTGCTTTAAGTGATGCAATTTCACATGTTAAAAAATGGATGCGACCATCCAAGCGTTCACTGCAGTTTCCTTTAGGTCTGCTTGGAGCAAGGGCTGAAGTCGTGCCACAGCCAAAAGGTGTTATAGGGCTGATTACACCTTGGAATTTCCCACTAACAATGGTGTTTGTGCCTTTAGCGCAGATGTTGGCTGCTGGTAACCGGGTTATGATCAAACCTTCTGAAGCGACACCGCGCACGTCTGCTTTTTTCAAAGAGGTATTTGCCAAATATTTTGATGACACAGAGGTAGCCGTTGTGAATGGCGCTGTCGAGACAAGCCAGGCCTTTGCAAAACAAAAATGGGACCACCTGATGTTTACTGGTGCGCCAGCAGTTGGCAAACTTGTGATGCGAGCTGCTAGTGAAAACCTAACACCTGTTACACTTGAACTGGGTGGAAAAAGCCCTGTTATTGTAGGGAAGTCGGCTAGTATTGATATGGTGGCTGAACGGGTCGCGACAATGAAGTTAATGAATTCTGGTCAGATATGTTTGGCGCCTGATTACGTTAATATTGATACAAATCGACGAGAGGCTTTCGTCAAGTCATATAGCGAAAAAGTAAAGGCTATGTATCCAACAATGTTGGCGAACGAACAATATACATCCATCATTAGTAAACGGCATAGAGAGCGCCTTGAGGGATATATTAAGGATGCTCAACAAAAAGGCGCGGATGTGCGTGTAATTAATCCTGCTGACGAGGATTTTGCGGGTCAAAATCACGCAAATAAGATACCTGCGACCCTTATTCTTGACCCCACAGATGATATGAAAGTGATGCAGGAAGAGATTTTTGGACCAATTCTTCCGGTGCGTACATACGAAAGTTCAGATGATGTGGTTGATTATGTGAATGATCATGAACGGCCGCTCGCCCTTTATTATTTTGGGGCAGATAAATCTGAAGAAGATAAGGTTTTGACAAAGACGACATCAGGCGGTGTTACCGTGAATGATGTGCTTTGGCATGGTGCCCACGAGACGTTGCCATTCGGCGGTGTGGGGAATAGTGGGATGGGTCGATATCATGGGTATGATGGCTTCTTGGAATTTAGTCATCAAAAGTCTGTTTTGAGACACCCGAAGATTAGCATAGCCAATCTCTTAGGTATTATCCCGCCCTATACCAAGAAGCTTGAGCGTACGGTCAATATGCAATTAAAGCGCTAAATTTCGTTTAAAAAAGGGATGCTAATTTAGCGTCCCTTTTTTTGTGCTTATTTCACTGGACTTAGCTTTGATCCGCTCCAGTTAATGTTCAAACGCTTAAGGGTATTAATTACCCCTAAGCATTGAATAGGGGAGTTTGTTTTGGACGTTTCGGGAAAAAATATCATTGTAACAGGTGGTGCTAGTGGTATTGGCGCGGCACTTGTGGAGCTTTTTGCTGCTGAAGGCGCTAACAATATTGCTGTTTCAGATATGAACTATGAAGGGGCATTGGCCGTTGCAGAGCAAGCAGGCCAATGTGCCAAGGCTTACAAGCTTGACGTAACGGATGAGGAAGCCGTTCAGGCAATGGTTGACGACTTTGAAGCCATTGCTGGGCCTACTGATCTCTATTTTTCGAATGCAGGCATAATTTTTACCGACGCCCCAGATTGGACAAGTATTAGCCAAACAAATGAGCAGTGGCAGAAGATTTGGGAAGTTAATGTATTTTCTCACGTATTAGCCTGCCGGGCTGTTTTACCGGGCATGATTGAGCGTGGATCTGGAGGCTTTATAGTTACGGCTTCTGCCGCGGGTCTGCTTAGCGCAATCGGGGATAGTTCCTATTCAACAACAAAGCATGCTGCTGTTGGGTTTGCGGAAAACCTAGCAATCACGCACGGTGATGATGGTATTTATGTGGGGGCCCTTTGTCCTCAAGCCGTTGAATCCAATATGACAAAGGATATTGGGGATAGCATAGCTGGTATGGACGGTGTTCTCCCTGCTAATGAATTGGCAAAACGCACCCTTAAACAAATGAGAGAGGGCCGATTTATGATCCGCCCTCATAGTGAAGTGGAAGAATATTTCCTTCACAAAGCGCAAGACTATGATCGATGGATTGGCGGCATGAGAAAATTGCGTAGGTATCAGAACGAGAAAACAGGCCGTCCGGTTTAAAGGAGTTAGTGATCATGGACTATACGAAGCTTATGGATTTTACCGGTAAAGCTGTTTTTGTCAGTGGTTCTTCACGAGGTATCGGCGAAGCTCTCGTGCGGGCTTTTGCTGCAAATGGTGCTGATGTCATTGTATCTAGCCGTGACCAAGACGCATGTGAGGCCGTAGCAGCCAGTATCCGTGAAGAGGGTGGTAAGGCAAAAGCCAAGGCGTGTCATGCTGGGCGAATGGAAGACGTCACAGCGATCTTTGATTGGATAAAGGAAGAATACGCCAAACTAGATGTTCTGGTAAACTGCGGAGGCACCAATCCTTTTTACGGCCTCATTGGTGAAACGCCAGAAGCCGCTTTTGACAAAACAATTGATGTAAACCTGAAAGGGCCATTTTATCTCTCAGCTGAAGCAGTGAAGATGATGAAGGAAGCAGGTTCTGGAGCAATCGTGAATGTGGCGTCCATCAATGGTATTTCGCCGGGGCACCTCCAGGGCATTTATTCCATGACCAAGTCGGCTATGATTAATATGACGCAGGCTTATGCGCGAGAATATGGTGCAGACGGAATTCGTGTAAACGCAATTTGCCCAGGATTTGTTGAAACTAACATGACCAAGGTTTTTACTTCAAATGAGGATATGATGAAAGCAGTGGTAAACCAGTTTCCTATTGCACGAGCCGGGCAACCACAAGACATGGTCGGTGGTGTGCTTTATCTAGCGTCTGATGCAGCTGCATTCACAACTGGCACGACCTTGGTCATGGACGGTGGCTATACAGCTTAGGAGGCAGAAATGACTGAAGAGCTGAATAAAACAGTTGGTGTTCGAGAGGGTGAAGAGCTTGATGTTACGCTAGTTGATAGCCTCATAAAAGAACGGGTTGATGGGTTGTCTGGCACGCCGAATATACGGCAATTTGCCAGCGGCCATTCAAATTTAACCTATTCTATTCAATATGAAAATCAGAGCCTGGTACTCAGACGGCCGCCCTTCGGTACTAGGCCAAAATCAGGCCATAGCATGATCCGGGAATTTAGTGTGATGAATGCACTAAAACCAGCTTATCCAGCTGTCCCTGATACCTATTTTCACATGACTGACGAGGAAAGTCCTTTAGGGGCCGAGTTCTATGTAATGGAGCAAGTTGAAGGCCGTAAGCTAGAGCGTGATATTCCTGCAGAATGGAATTTTGGTGAAAGTGAAGGGCGAAAGTTATGCCTGTCTTTCTTTCAAAAGCTGGTTGATCTCCATAATGTAAATTTTAAAGCTGTAGGTTTAGAAGGATTTGGTAAGCCTGAAGGTTATGTAGAACGACAGGTTCTCGGTTGGAACAGCCGTTATGAAAAGGCCCTCACTGACGATGTTGAAACATTCGAAGATGTCAGGCGTTGGCTTGAGGACAAAATGCCTGCCGGTGAAGTTGGACATTCAGTGTTACACGGAGACTACCGTCTGGATAACGTCATTCTCGACGCAGATAATCCGTTTGACATTAAAGCAGTGTTAGACTGGGAAATAAGTGCACTGGGTGATCCTTTGATGGAT
>JBFOLV010000570.1:0-3211 GCA_040830325.1 Kordiimonas sp.
ACAAAACCAAACTGCTCAAACTATTTTTAGCATATGCCGATGGTAAACATGACCTGATCCAAATGGCGGAACGTTTTGAATGCAATGCTCTTGATCTAATACCAATTGCTAAAGAGTGTGAAAAACACGGTTTGATAGTTCCCGGTTAGATATTAGGGGGCAAGAAGCCCCCTGTTATTTCAGCTCAGAATTAAGCTAACAAATATGATGTCTTCACACGTGTATAGAACTCAACAGCATATGAGCCTTGTTCGCGTGAACCATAGCTGGAGCCTTTTACACCCCCGAACGGTACATGATAATCAACACCTGCGGTTGGCAAGTTCACCATAACCATACCAGCATGCGCATCTCGCTTAAATGCATGCGCATATTTGAGAGAACTAGTACAAATACCTGCTGACAAACCAAATTCAGTATCGTTCGCAGCTGCAATCGCTTCCTCATAATCCTTCACACGAAGAACAGACGCTACCGGCCCAAAAACCTCTTCCCTGTTGATGCGCATACCAGCCGATGTATCAGTGAACAAAGCTGGCGCCATGTAGAAACCATCATTTTCAAGCGTTAATCTATCACCACCGCAAGCAAGTGTTGCACCTTCATCTTTTGCAATCTGCACATAACTTAGATCTTGCTGTAACTGGTTTGCGTCAACCACCGGACCAATTTGCGTACCCTCAGCAAGTGCGTGACCAACCTTCAAGGCCGCCGTGCGTGCCGTAAGTTCTTCCACAAACTGCTGGTAGATACCGTCTGTGACAATCAAACGAGAAGAAGCTGTACAGCGCTGGCCAGTTGAGAAGAAAGCGCCATTTACAGCACAATCCAGCGCTGTCTCAAGATTTGCGTCATCAAGAACGATAAGTGGATTCTTGCCGCCCATTTCAAGCTGATACTTCGCACCGCGCGCGCTGCACGCTGCGGCCACTTTTGAACCTGTTCCAACTGAACCAGTGAAGCTAACAGCATGAACACGGCGATCATTCAAGATTTTCTGACCAACAACGCCGCCAGAACCGATCACCATATTGAACACGCCTTCAGGCAATCCTGCACGGCTGATAATCTCACTGAGTGCCCACGCGCTGCCCGGCACCAAACCTGCTGGTTTGAAGACAATAGTGTTACCAAATGCTAGAGCTGGTGCAATTTTCCATGCAGGGATGGCGATAGGGAAATTCCACGGTGTGATAATGCCAATAACTCCGACTGCATCACGCTGCATGTCAACTTCAACGCCAGGACGCACAGAGGCCAGCTTCTCGCCACCATAACGAAGCGTTTCACCTGCAAAATATTTAAAAATCTGGCCTGCACGCGCTACTTCGCCAATACCTTCAGGAAGGGTCTTGCCTTCCTCACGTGCAAGCAGTTTACCCAATTCTGCTTTACGAGCGAGCAATTCATTGCCAATGAAATCCAAGGCATCAGAGCGTTGCTGGATACCACTCTGCCCCCAAGCAGGCGCAGCTTCAGCTGCTGCTGCGATCGCTGCATCAGCTTGCGCATCACCAGCTTGCGCATACTCACCAACAACATCAGAAATGTCAGAAGGGTTTATGTTTTGGCTATAGTTGCCACCAGCAGTCCATTTGCCCGCTACATAATTATCAAACTTGTCCATTACTCTGCCCTTTCACGAGACATTCTAAATTAATCAACCAGTATGCAACTTGGTTCTAATTATCACCAAATTCAGATATCAGCCCTTTTACACAACTCTGCTATCCCATCACATACATCAATGGCAATATGTTCAATGAAACGAGTTCATTTGATCATTTCGCAGCACCATATAATATATTGTATACCATTTGCAAGTCTGCTAAGCCTGATTTGGGATAAGAATTATAAGGATAAGGGAGGCACCAATGGCAGGACCATCCGCCGGGGGCAAAATCGAGAATTGGTCATCACGTTTAACATTCCTAATGGCAGCCGTGGGCTTTGCTGTTGGCCTAGGTAACATATGGCGTTTCCCTTATGTTACCGGGGAAAATGGCGGCGCTGCTTTCGTGCTTGTATATCTTGCTTGCGCAATATGTATTGGCGTACCTCTGGTAATGGCTGAATGGGCTATTGGACGGCGTGCGCACAATGCTGCGTCTGCGGCGGGCAGTTTCGAAACCATAGCCAAATGTAATAACCTTTCCCCTCGCTGGTCCGGAGTTGGTGGCATGGCAATCATGGCCGTTTTCATGATCATGCTAACTTATACAGTCATTACCGGCTGGACCATGGAGTATTTCACACAGGCCGTATCTGGTGAATTTGCAGGCATGGACGCTGATAAATCCAAAGGGATATTTGACGCCTTAATGGCCAACCCATGGCGCCTCGCTTTCTGGCACACACTAGTTATCGCTATCATGATGGCGGTGAACTCTCGCGGAGTAAAAAGCGGTATTGAAAAAGCAGTACGTATCCTAATGCCATCTCTGTTTGTGTGTATGGTTGCGATGGTTATCTATGCTGGCGTGGTTGGTAACATGGGCGAAGCAGCAGCTTTCCTTCTTACTCCAGACTTTAGCCAAATCACCGGCGAAACCTTCCTACTCGCTCTTGGACAGGCCTTTTTCTCAATTGGGGTAGCCATGGCAGTCATGATTACTTACGGGTCATATCTCGGAAAAGATACGTCCATCACACAGAACGCCTTCATTGTTGTATTTGCGGATACCTTCGTGGCCTTGCTCGCTGGCTTCGCCATTTTCCCTTTGGTATTTGCACATGGCTTGGAGCCAGGCGCGGGCGCGGGGCTTGTGTTCCAAGTACTTCCTATTGCTTTTGGCGATTTACCCGGAGGCCAAGTCTTTGGTTCTGTTTTCTTCCTACTGCTAATTGCAGCAGCCTTAACGTCATGCATCGGTAACTTTGAGCCGATTGTTGCCTGGACGTCTGAGCGTTTTAAAATGACGCGTAAAAAGGCCACCATCGTTAGTGGTAGCATCATGTGGCTTATCGGCTTAAGTGCAGTACTATCACTAAATGTACTTAAAGACTTCCATCCACTAGATTTCATCCCGCAACTTGAAGGGAAAACAATCTATGACAATCTGGATTATATCTCCGCCAGTGTACTCTTACCGATTGGCGGCCTCCTGACTGCAGTATTTGTAGGGTGGCGACTACCAGCAAGTGAAATGAGTGATGAGCTGGGCCTTAGCGGTATTGGCTTCAAAATATGGCAAACGCTGGTGCGGTATGT
>JBFOLV010000571.1:0-2997 GCA_040830325.1 Kordiimonas sp.
CTGCAAGCACGATACCGTCAAAGCCAATTTTAACTTCAACAACTTCGTCAACGCCATTTTTTGAGCATAGCTCAACTTCTGACTTTTTGATCCTGCGAGAAGCATTTGTAATGTCAGGGTGGTTTGTGCCAATGCCTGCACAAAATAGCTTTAGACCGCCTCCTGAACCAGTTGATTCAACGATTGGTGTCTTGAAAGAAGACGAACGACCAAATTCTTCTGCTACCGCTGTAGCAAACGGGAATACTGTAGAAGAGCCCACAATACGGATCTGGTCCCGTGACTGTGCGGCCACTTGTGAAGTAAGGGTGACAGCGCCTAGTAAGGCAGTCACAAGAGCGAGCTTTTTCATGTGCTTTTCTCCAAGTCACATATTATTTCATCTAATAAACGTGTGGGACTTCTCTGTCCTCAGTAGGAGCGATACAGATGAAATGTTACACTTTAATGAGGGGTGTTACCGGTAAATTGTTACAGGTTTGTTACAGTTTTATTTGCACTGTTACTGTTTGGCGATCGGGAGTTTGAATGAGAAGTTGGTTCCTTCACCAACGGAGCTTTTAATTTCCAGCTGGCTGGAGTGTCTCAATAGAATGTGTTTTACAATTGCGAGGCCGAGGCCTGTGCCACCCATTTTCCGAGAACGTGCTGTATCTACGCGGTAAAATCTTTCTGTTAGGCGTGCAAGATGCTCTGGCGCAATGCCCGGACCCTCATCTCTGATTGAGACAACTAAATTACGTCCGCTATGATGGGGCGTTGCAGAGATATGTATTGTCGTGTGCGCATCAGCGTATTTCACAGCGTTACCTACAAGATTGAGAAAGACTTGAGTAATTTGATCGCTATCAACTAATACTTTAGGGAGGCTCGGTTCCAAGTGGGTCTTAAATTCTAGTCCACGTTCTGCGGCCTGAGCTGAGACCGTGCGTATAGTGCTTGTTACAAGGCTCTCTAGATCTAAACTTTGGTCTGGCGCTACGTGACGAGTCATTTCAATTCTTGACAGGGACAGTAGGTCGTCAATTAAGCGTATCATGCGACCAGACTCACGTGACATAATGTCCAGAAAGCGTGAGCGGGCATTGGAATCGTTTGATGCGGGCCCCTGTAAGGTTTCAATGAAGCCTGTAATGGTTGTTAGAGGTGTGCGCAGTTCGTGGCTTGCATTTGCAACGAAATCGACACGCATTTGCTCTGTCTGAAGCAGACTTGTAACTTCATAGAAGAACACCATCGCTTGCATTGAAGTGTCGGTATCAGTTGAGGTCGCACCAACAGGGGCGACTGTTACGTCGAAACTGCGGCCTTGACTGTTGGTATAGCGGATTGCACCTGCATTTCCTTCGTCTCCAGACAATACTTTTTCGAGGGCTGCCACAAAATTTGATTGGCGCAAATATAAAAAGACGTCATTGGAAACAATGTCTTCGCCCAAAAGGTTGCAAGCAGGGCTGTTAGCAAACGAGATTATGTTGTTTGAATCTATCAGCAGTATTGGCGAAGGGACGCCGTCTAAGGCATTTGATCTCAGTGACTTTACTTCACGTTTGTGCGTGATTTTTTTCTCGAAATCTGCAAGCCGTTTATTTTTTAGGTCTTGTAATCGGCGTTTCATTTCAAGTTGAACTAGCAGGAAGCTTGAAATGCCACCGACCATAAATAATGACAGCAGACTTAGTTGGTTTACCGACCATAAGAATGCAATGACGGCGATTATTACAATAATAGCAGCACGTTCGGAAAGAAGGCTTTGGTATGCTTTTATGGGCGTGTTCATATTTTGGTAATACGGCAAATAGTTATTATAAAATAGCGGAAATTGATACGTTTTGCGTTATGGTGGCATTAAACACTTGTTAGTAAAGCGCATGACTGTTTCATTTTTATGACGCTTTAATGAAGGTCGAAATTATCTTATTATTTAGCTAAACGGCGAGAAAACAACGACTAATATGTAAATGGTGCTGGACCAATGGCTGGTTTAACTGCTAAAATAGATAAAATTTTTGTAGATTAGAAAATTATTTGGAATAGTTGGCATTTGAGTTGCGTGTGTCAGTTTAGGTGATAGTACGAGGCGTTATGCAAGATTTAGATAATCAATCCGAGTTGTTTAAAGCCCGCCGCAGGCAGCTTTTGCGTATGGGTGCAGCTGGTATGCCAATGGTGCTAACGCTGCGAGCGTCTGCATCTCAGGCCCTAATCTCTCAATTGCAATGTGTTTTTGTAATTCCGAAGAAAACTAAAATTCTTGTTGGTGACAGAGGACAAGCTTGGGTTGGTACGGGTAAGCTTAAAACTTATTCTCAGGGTTTGAAGCTTTCAGAAATAGCGGACTTTAAAGCCTCAGCAACATATCACTTCCATGATGATACAGTTTCACAAAACTTCCGCCCCGAAGCATGCGGGCCAGGTGCATGTGAAAACAACTGGTATGCTAATGCTGATGTCGATAGCATGTTTGATCATTTAACTGACGGTGAAAATGATTATCTAGCGTCTGAAGGATTTAGTGGCGCTGGTGCTGGTAAAGGTAAAGGTCATAGCAATCATATTCACTGTGATAGTCATGACCATTTAGTGAATGGGCACCACCATAGTGTAGGCGGTAGTGAATATACCTCATGCGGTTATAAAAAATACGGCGTAAGCAATAAGTCCGTTAAACCGGGGGACTATGTTACCAATAGCGGTACTTGGAATCTCTCTGGTGGTAAGGGCTTGTATGTAGAGCTTTCTATTAAATACGCAGACACACATGGTCAAACTGGTGGCTGGCCTGGTATTTCCTGTATTGTTTCTATATTGAATTACTTGAATCCATAGACTGCGTAAGGTAGGGCGAAAATATGGCTGCTGGACCATATTCGACAGATACCTTATGGGTTGCTGATACCGCAAATTTACTCATTAACTCTCATGACGATGTTTTTTTGGTTTACCATAAACGGTCAGGTGATACGCACATTCTGAATTTCCTATCGGCCGGTGTAA
>JBFOLV010000572.1:0-2858 GCA_040830325.1 Kordiimonas sp.
ACTTCAAAGGAAAGGCCAGCATGTTTCTCAAGGCGTTTTATAAGTGTATCACCTAAGGCTGTCGCAGGTGTCCAGAAACCGCCTTCCTGATTTGTATGTTCTTTATCCTGAGCAAGACAAATAGCTGTCTGGGCTAGCATTTTAGCAGTTGAACCATATCCAGGATCCCTGTCGCCCGTCACTTTAGTTCTCAGCGTACCACCGTTAGCCAGCGTTCCCATGAACCGAAGGTCGTAAAAACCCTTCTTTTGCGCATCAGGGCTTGGGCCTTCACCGGGCTTTGGCACAATAAACTTCTCCAAAACCCAACGAAGTGGTGCAACAGCCGCGGCAAACATAAAGCCGCCAATACCGAGCGACGCTATGGTTGCAGGCAGACGACCTTTCATCAACATCGCCTCATCATACTTGAAATCTTCACCATACACATTACCTGACAGTGCATTTGAGCGGTGCACCACACGAACGTTTACTGCTGCCATAATGAAGGGTGCAAGCCACCGCTGAAAATCAGCATCAAAAGTTGCAAAATTGACGTTTCGCTGCCTCGCTTTGAAAGCGTGTCCTTCCGGACAAATCGAATATGGATTTGACAGCTCTTTCCGTAGTGTCGGGTTCGCCGTTGCTTCTTTAACAACATTCAATAGGCTAGCAACAGTACCGCCCGACATGCCACCCTTTATCGCCTTTACACCCATCTTGATATGGTTACAGGTTGTGCCCTGCTGAGCTTTGGCTTCTTGCTGGAAGAAATGAACACCAAGGTCTGATGGAATTGAGTCAAAACCACAGCAATGTATGATACGCGCACCACTTTTCTTGGCCACTGCTTCATACTTTTGAATCATAACACGGACCCACTGCGCCTCGCCGCTAAGATCACAGTAATCAGTCCCTGTTTCGGCGCATATCTTCACTAGTGGTTCACCGTACAGCGCATATGGCCCAACTGTGGAAATTATCACCTTAGCCTGCGCTACCATATCAGTAAGTGCGTTTTCATCTGACGCATCAGCGACAATAAGAGATAGGTTATTTGCATCATCACCAAGCGATTGTTTGAGCGTATCCAGTTTCCCTTGAGATCGTGCCGCAGCTGCCCAGCGCACATCGCCATCAACTCCGTATTCATCCATCATATACTGACAGAGAATTTCCCCAACAAAACTGGTCGCGCCAAACACCACAAAGTCAAAGGCTGGTTGCGTCATAATTCAATCCCATAGTTCTCAGTTTTATGCATGGGACATAACTTAGGCTGCGAGTATGAGAATTCAAATTGAACGAACTACCGCACGCATAAACAAGCATGGGAGTTATCGGATTTGATACTTGCTTCTGATAGCGTCAAACCGTCCTGTACCAGCTAAATACTCAAACCGGTTATCGAAGAATTCAATCAATTCATTTGAATAAGCTTTGTTCGGCGCAAATGCCATATAGATAGGCACCTCTTCCAAGCATCCAGATGTGGCCACCTTATTTTGCAAACCCAGCTTTGTAATCTGATGAATGGCCGATTTAAGCGTGAATATAAAAGTATCAAATCGGCCGGATAGCAGCATATTGGTACTTAATTCTACATAGTCCTTTGTATAAGGCATTGTATGAAACTGTGCTTTATTCTGAGTAAAGTATGCTTCCAGTTCACGCACTGACGTGTTGGTGGCCATCCCAATACTCACGCCCTTCAAAGACTCAATTCCTTCAAACCGCCAAGTAGAACTCTTTTTGGTAAAGAAACACATACGCTGATATCCAATTGCGTACTTGGGAAACAACAATTCCGGCGCTTCACTTTTCGACGGAGACAACAAAGCATCTGCCGTGCCCGCCCTTACCCGCATGATAGCGCGGGACCAAGGAACCGTATGGAATTCTAGTTCGTAGGGGCTATTTTGAAATACCTCGTTAACGATATCTACTAGAAAACCAGCGTTCCTTTTGTCCGGGCATATTTGAGGGCACCAATCGATCTGTGTGATGTTTAATGGCTTTTTCTCATCGGCAAGAAGGGTTGTGCTCATGAAGCATAACCACAACCCTAAAAATATACGAAACATACGGCTTAGAAGCTGTAGTTCAGGTTGATACCCCATGTACGAGGTCGCCCGTAATATTCTTCAATCATACCAAGGAAAACACCGCCGTTATCAATGTTCCCCGATAGATCAAAGGTTTGCACCTTATATTCCTCATCAAACAGATTAGAAACAAAGAACCGCAGGCTCCAGTCATCGTCACCTGACATCCAGGTAAGTGAAGCATTAACAACAGCGTACCCATCTTCAGTGGAAGCTGGTGTCTGCACCAATGCAAAGAAATGCTCGCTTCTGTATTGGGCATCTGTTTGGAACGCTACATAAGCATCACCAACCTCAAATTCATAGCGCACCATGCCATTCAAATTCCATTTGGGCGTTTGTACAGAAGTTAAACTAGCACCCGGCGCTGCTGCCTCAACAATACCCAGCGGCGTATCAACATCAAAGGTAACACCCGGAACGTCAGTGACTTCCGCATCAATAAAGCCAATTCCCATCAACATCTCCCAACCCTCGGCAGGAGAAGCCTGATACTCTACTTCAAAGCCCTTACTAGTGCAGTCCGCGTTCAGTGTGAATGTATCCAACCCAACAATGGAAAATGCCTGACAGCTATTATAGTCATAGTAATAAGCTGAAGCATTCAAACGGCTCGCACTACCAATATCCCACTTAACACCCAGCTCAAACGCATCCAATTTTTCAGGCCCATATTTCATAAACTGGTCTGTCACAAAAACATCGGTTGGTAGAAGCGGAGCATTGAACCCGCCCGACTTCACACCGCGATTCCAGCTTGCATAAACCAGCATG
>JBFOLV010000573.1:0-3102 GCA_040830325.1 Kordiimonas sp.
ACTGGAATATCCAAAACATTCATCCGCATGACCCCGTAGGGCTGGGCCTTTGTAAACAGGTTGAATTGGATGAAGCAGTACAATTGGCAGCTGCTCGAAGGGCTAAGTCTGGTGAAGCAGTTGAAGTGGCGGCTGAAGACCAGCCAACAGAGGAGCCCGTTGTAGCGGACGCTGAACCAACTGAGGCGCCAACGGAAAATGCTGCTGACGAGGCATCAGGCGAAGATGTTCTAGAGGCTGCTCAGGCGCTTTTTAATAAGACGGAATCTTAATAGAAACACTTCTTCGATGAGTTTAGATAAAAGAAAAGCGCGAAGGCATTTGCTTTCGCGCTTTTTCTATTTGCTGACTTTAATCGCTAGTGCGTGACATCGAGCCGCTGCATCTCTTCTTTTATTCGAAGCTTCCGTCTTTTTAGATCCATCAGGCGCATAGTGTCTGGGACGGGTCTCGTTTCTTCTTGAGCAATACAATTATCTATTTCGGCATGTTTAAGGTTTAAAGATTCTACATGCGTTTCAATGCTCATTCCGATTGCTCCTCGTTAATGTGAAAGAACTTAGATAAGCATTGCACCATCAGATGTGAGCCTTGTCACGGAAAAGATTTACCGTTAGGGACTTACCCTGTATCTTCGGACACTTAGCAGATGTCGAGATTTTGCTGCCCAGAAGGATTTTTTTAAAAAATGTCAAAGACTCGTAACAAGCGGATGATAGTGGCCCTCACCGGTGCAAGTGGTGTTTGCTACGGGGTGCGGGTTCTGGAGTTGCTAAAACAGGCAGGAATTGAAACTCATTTAGTCATGTCTAAAGCTGCAGAGAGGACTATTCATGAAGAAATGGACACCACCTCGAAAGAAGTGAGGGCACTCGCAGATGTTTGTTATCCGGCTCAGGACATTGGTGCTGCAATAGCAAGTGGCTCCTTTATTACGAGCGGCATGATCATTGCTCCGTGCTCTATTAAAACTATGGGTGAGATCGCAACAGGCATTACCAGCTCTTTGGTGAGTAGAGCGGCTGATGTTGTGCTGAAAGAAAGGCGGAGGCTTGTCTTGATGGTGCGAGAAACGCCCCTTCATACTGGACATTTGCGCACAATGACAAAGCTGTCGGAAATTGGGGCTGTCATAGCACCTCCTGTCCCCTCTTTTTACGCGAAGCCTACGTGTTTAGATGACATGATTACATATACGGCGGGCCGTGCACTTGATCTGTTTGATATGGAAATAGAAGGGTTAGCACGCTGGGGTGAATAACTAAGCGTTTAAGACCAAATTATTCCATGTAGTCTTCTCTCAATAGCTACAACATGATATAAAACTGATATTACAGGGTTTCGGGGCCGCTTTATGGATATGGACGAAGATTCCATTCTTGAAAAAATTGCAATATTGTCTGAGGAGCATCGTGATCTTGATGGTGCGATTACGGCTGTGCAACAGTCGGGATCTTTTGACCTATTGCAAGTTCAACGGATGAAAAAACGTAAATTGCTTCTCAAGGATGAAATCGAGAAACTGCAAAGTATGCTGGTACCTGATATTATTGCTTGAGAGACGTCATTTTCCTAGAAAGCTCAGCCAGCTTAACGGACTTAACGGACGTTGCCTTCGCCTTTGATTTCTTTCTTGTTTTCATACATAGCTTTGTCAGCCTTGTTGATCGCATCTTGTGGCTCGTCTCCAGAGCGGAAGGTATAGGTACCAAATGCTAAGCTCATGCGTACTTGGTCACCCGCAAACGTAATAGGGTGTTGTGAAATGATTGTGGCCAGCTCCTGCGCTTTCTGGGCACCTACATTTTCATCAGCTTGCGCTAGAATTACGCCAAACTCATCGCCGCCCAATCGGCCAATCACATCCGTACCACGTACATGCTCCACAAGAAGGCGAGCAACGTGATGTAAGGCTTGGTCACCAGCTTCGTGACCGTATGTGTCATTGATTTTTTTCATGTCATTGAGATCAATAAACATGAGTGTTGACGGAGTGCCATACCGTTCCGCAAACGAAATCATACGGTTGAGTTCACGAACAAATGCACGCCGATTAGGGACTGGAAGCAGAACATCCGTGTCTGCGGTGTCTTCCATTTCACGGAGACGACGCTGTGTAGCATCAAGGTCTCGGCGGAGATTATCTACTTCTTCCATCAGCCCCATGATTGCTTGCTGAACGCGCGCAGTCATCTCTTCGGGGGGAATGCCAAGTACCTGAACTGTATCTTCAATGCGACGGGGCGCGCTCGAACTTGTTGAGCTATCAGCACGTTCTGTACGCTTTAGGGGCTTGGTTGGTGCGGTTCTAACGACACCTGGTGTGTTGGTTACTTTCATTAATAATCCTGGTACGCGCCTGCATTTTGCATTTGTGAGTCTATTATGAGTGCAATATGATTCTTCATGCAAGCTCTCATATAAAATAACTGTTTCAAGCACTTCTTGCAAACCTGCTGCACATTTCTATAATGCGCGCTCTTCGGGCGATGCGATTCTTTCGTACGCCTATATTTTCGTTAGGTAACAGATGGGCCTTACCATGAGCGAAACGCAGCCACTTGTTGGCATTATTATGGGCAGTCAATCCGACTGGCCAACCATGAAACACGCGGCTGATGTCTTAAGCGATCTCGGCATTCCTTTTGAAAGCAAGATTGTTTCTGCACACCGTACACCTGATAGGTTGTACGACTATGCAAAGACAGCAAAAGAGCGCGGGTTAAAATGTGTCATTGCTGGCGCAGGCGGTGCAGCACATTTGCCCGGTATGACAGCGGCAATGACAGCACTTCCTGTGTTTGGTGTGCCAATTAAATCCAGTACACTTTCGGGTAAAGATAGCTTGCTTTCAATCGTGCAGATGCCTGGTGGCATACCTGTCGGTACACTCGCAATAGGTAAAGCTGGTGCGATTAACGCAGGACTGCTCTCTGCTAGTGTAATTGCACTTATGGATGATACAGTGGCAGAGAAACTGGAAGCTTGGCGAGAGGCGCAGACAGCAAGCATTGCCGAAGAACCTGTTGATAGCGAATAGAGCATTATCATGACTAGAATTGAGCCTGGTAGCACTATTGGTATTTTGGGCGGTGGTCAGCT
>JBFOLV010000574.1:0-3558 GCA_040830325.1 Kordiimonas sp.
CCGGCCTGACAAAGCTTCACGCTATAACAGCTTTGACACCGGTGCAGCATGGGCCCAACTTGCCCTTCAGGCCAACGCACTCGGATACAATGCACACGCCATGGCAGGCGTATTATTTGACGAAGCTAGAACAGCCCTTCAAATACCGGATCGTTTCAAAATCGAAATAGCCGTTGCCGTTGGTAAAAAGGCCGATGCTGATCATCTCACTATCGAAATGCAGGAAAGGGAACAACCTAGCAATCGCATTCCTCTCGCGGATATCACCTTTAAAGGAACGTTTTCGTCATGACCAGCGTTTCGCTACCTGCGCCAAAACCTATCTTGCAGAATCCAATGGTTCTACTTCTTACAACGGGGATACTGTTTGGCTTTAACTTTCCTCTTGGAAAGATTGCTGCTGGGGCAGGCATATCGCCATTATTGTGGGCTGCTATCCCATCTGTAGGTGTTGTTTCACTGCTTCTCCCCATATTATCTGCGAACAAACGCTTGGTACTACCGAAAGGCAGTATGGTCCGCTACGTCATGCTGTCAGCGGTTATTTCCTTTGTGCTGCCTAACATCTTGTTATTCAGCGTTATTCCGCATGTAGGTGCTGGGTTTACAGGGCTTATGTTCGCGTTGTCCCCCGTTTTTACTTTGGCACTTGCCACTCTGTTCCGCTTTAAAGCCCCAAACAAACTCGGTATCCTCGGAGTCAGCATAGGTTTTGTTGGCGCGATCATCGTAAGCGTTAGTCGCGGCACAGCACCGGAAGCACCGCCGGTTTTATGGCTATTTGGCGCTTTATCAATTCCAATAGTGTTGGCCGTCGGAAACGTATACCGCAGTATTGATTGGCCCACAGGTGCTGACGCAGACGCCCTTGCTTTTTGGGGGCACCTCTTTGCACTACCGGTATTTGGGATTCTTGCTCTGACAACAGAGGCCGCCAACACCATGCACCTCATTACAGAGTTACCACTCGCAGTGCTTGCTCAGATGCTGGTTTCGGCAATTATGTTTCCCATATACTTTCGATTACAGAAGGAAGGTGGGCCAGTACTCCTAAGTCAAATAGGGTATGTATCTGCCGCTGTCGGCTTGCTATTGGCTACAGTAGTACTTGGTGAAATATATAGCGCCATCACTTGGTTGGGCGCACTTATAATCGCCATCGGCATAATAACCACCATAAGAGCTCAACAACGTTAAAATCTGGCCTGTGCTGCAACAGGCCTCCGAGCAAAGGTAGGCAACTTCATTAAATCTTCATTTAAGCTGCCTACCAAAGACGCCTTTTTCAGACCAACTGATAAATGATTCTGTCGCCATGCCTTCTTAGATTTGACCCTTCACATCTTCTGTGGCAGCAACTAAGTCAGTTTGACCTTAAGGAACAGTCCTAATGCCCAAAGTTGGTATGCAACCAATCAGACGCCAGCAATTGATAGACGCTACAATTCGCACCATTGCCCGAGTTGGTTATGCTGACACCACAGTCGGACGTATCGCAAAAGATGCTTCCTTGTCGGTCGGGATCATTTCGCATTACTTCGGCGGCAAGCAGGCTCTGCTGGAAGCTACAATGGCACGTGTCCTTTTCGAACTTCACGATGCTTACCTAACCAAACTGCAGACTACCTCCAATTCACGCGAACGCCTATCGGCTATTGTCGCAACCAACTTTGAAGAAGATCAATATCAGCCTGAAGTTGTGCGTGCATGGCTGGCTTTTTGGGCCCAAGTACCCTTTTCACCCAAGCTCAAACGTCTACAATATATTTATGGCCGTAGGCTTACCTCTAACATCAGCAATGACTTAAGATCACTGGTGCCGGCACATGCCATCTCAGAGGGAGCGCAACTTTTTGCTTCCCTCATAGACGGATTTTGGCTGAGGACAGCTACTAGCGCCGCCCCACCATCCCTCGAGCAGATACGAAGAATCATCGAATCACAGATCGATACTTTTATACTTGCCGCTAACTCAAAATAGACGTTTGCCGACCTAAAGTGTAGAATACAAAGCCCTTAAAACCATAGAAGCGCTGCTATCAAAGCGTGTGCTCGAGCCAATCCAGAACACTTTTGCGTAGTTTTTTTGAAAGCTCATAAATCTGTCACCAAACCGTAAAACTTTGGGCGCATTAAAGCTGCCAGAATTTTTATTGAATAAGTGTTCAATAAAAATCGGGGAACAAATGTAACAGTTCAAGGGCTCAGATTTATGACACTTCAAACACAAAAAAGATTTTTCCTTGGAGCGTGCAGCATAATTGCCGTTTCAATGACTGGCGCTGCTGAAGAAACAGCCGCTGAAACAGTGTACGTAGACGATTCAGGTGTAGAAGAGATTATCGTTTCTGCACAAAAAACGACATTCGCAAACAATGCCACTGACCGGGTTATGCTCGATCAGGAACCAGATGCTTCTAGCGTACTGGCTGTAATTGATAACTTGCCAGGCCTATTCGTTTCAGAAGGCGGCCCATTCGGCTCAGATGATTGGTCAACAACTCTTTCAGTTCGAGGCTTCACGGTTAGCCTTTCAGAGCAACAAGTCGGCATGACTATTGACGGCCTACCAAATGGTAACTCAAATTATGGTGGTGGTGCGAAAGCAAACCGCTATATTGATAGCGAAAACCTAGAGCGCGCTGAAGTATCGCAGGGTACTGCGGACATTTCTTCCCCTTCTCACGAAGCACTTGGTGGTACCATCAACTTCGTCTCTAGTAATCCACATGATGAACAACGCTTCTGGGCTGGTTTGAGTTTTGGTGAGAATAACGCGCAAAAGTATTTCTTCCGGTACGATACTGGTGAAATCTTCGAAAACACGACTGCTTACTTCAGCTATTCAAACACTACAAATGATGCATGGATCGGTAACGCTGGTGGTACAACACGCGACCACTTCGCCGCTAAGATCGTTTCAGAACAGGGCGACTGGACACTAACAGGTCGCCTTTCTTACGATGACGTCAACGAAAACAACTATCAGCGGGTTTCTATCGCTCAGTTCGAAGAAAACTCTACTTGGGATCGCCTCACTGACACGCTTACAGGTATCCCATATGTTGACCAAGTTTTCCGCCCAGGGTGGGGTACGCTCCGCGAAAACTGGTTCGGATATGTGAAAGCCGAATATTCTTCAGACAAGCTCGATTTCAGCGTCTCGCCATATTACCATAACAACTCTGGCCGCGGCGATTGGATACCTCCTTATCTCGTAAGTGTGGACGGCGGCGTTGAGCAGTCAAACGGCACTATCTACGGTGGTTCTATCGGCGGTACATATGCTTTCACTGACACCGCCGGAACGCCAGTTGCTCCAATTGATGGCTGTGCATCTTCTATCACATTCCCATACGGCGGTGCTGGCGCAGGCAGGGACCCCGCTTGCTATTCCAATGGTTCCGTACCGGTTGGGTCATACCGTCACACACACCACGGTAAAAACCGCCTTGGTATCACTGCTGACGTTGCCTACCGCATCAAGGAGAACAACCCTTTACGTTCCGGCCTATGGTGGGAAAACAGGGACCCTGACCAGTACCGTGACTGGCACAA
>JBFOLV010000575.1:0-2761 GCA_040830325.1 Kordiimonas sp.
AGCCCCATTGAAGCATCTCAAAAAAGATTGCATCGATTTTCCCTTCCTCCAATAACCTGTACCGGCGCTGAGCAGGAATCTCGACAAATTCAAAACGATACTCTCTTTGATTGCTATTCAATAGTGCGACAAAGCCGGGACTAACGCCAATAGTGCCCTCAACAAAGGGCTCAAAAGCATACCCCCCCCACTCTAACAATTTTCGGCTCACTAGAAGAAGCTACGGATGAAGCAAGGCCGCTCATCAAGATAATACTGAAAACATATATACGCTGGAACAAACTGTTTCTCCTAATGACGCGCAGTATGTTTCAATTCTCTATAGAAATACTTAACTTAAGATAACTTATCTGTCGTTTACTTCTGATAGTGAAACAACGCCTTCAGTGGAAAGCGGATACCACAACTGAAAATCCCTGAAATCAAAAACCAGTTCCATATTGGTTAGGACATCGGCTCCCAAAATCAATAGGGGTTCATCCATGAATCCCAAAAACTCATGAGAACTAATAGGCGCTGCGACCACCTCTAAATCACCAAGCCTCCACCCATTGATGTCAAGGTTAGTTAACTTCAGTGTTCCATAGTCCTTCTCATTGGCATCGAGACCACGCGTTAGCTGTCTCTTAGGCCTTAATGCCTTTGGTTTCACCTCAGGTTTCAAAGCTTTTAGAGCTGAGTAGTTGATTGCACTGCGACTAAAACCCGTAGCAATAAGAAGTGTGAAATCAATATTCTCATAAACAAAGTCCACCAAGATACTTGCGTTTGAACTAGGGTAGCCCGCAAGCAGCCCCCACTTTGATCGCGTTAAATGACCTGAATTAGCCGAAAGAACCATGCTGTTAGTTTGCGGCGTAACATGCACAACAGTACCTCTAAAACCATCAAACCCAATGGAACCAGCCACAATATCGGGGTCATTATAATCCTGATGCCCTCTAAATGGGTATAGGGCAACAATATGATTAGAGCGATTAATTCCAGCCACGGAAAGCTTACGCACACTTCCTACTGGTACACGGCGTAAACCTGCCGAACCAAGATGCCGTATACCACCTTCATACGTTTTCACTCCATAGAGTTCAGCACGCACATCAAGCATAGCGCTACGCCCGGACGCCGTATCAAACTGAAAGAATCTACTTTCGCCTGTAGCTGTCTCTACCGGGATCAACAAGCGGCCATATTCGTCCCTTTTGAAGAAAAGAGTGTCATCGGCTGCAACTGACAATGAAACAAAAAAAGCGATCAAAAACGATACAGTTGCTCGGTATTTCACAATCTTTCCCCCAACAGTCCCCTTACAAATTCAATAAAACACCAAGCCAATACGTCTTTCAACAACTAAAGTTTAGCAGCAAACCATTATCGCTTGGCCACAACTCCACTTAGTTCGCTTTAGAAAACCTCTTTATTTCTTGCTTTTGTATAGGATTCGCGGTACATCGCGCCGACTCAAATGGGGTAGCCCATCTGAGCAATCCGCTCTTGCATCCCTGGAGGAAGTAGCGGTCAATTTTCAGATGGTCTGAAAATTGAACAAAAGTTTTGGAGAAAGTGAATGGCTAAAGTCATCACAATCGCAGCCGAACCACGTGAAAGAGTTGGCAAGGGAGCCTCTCGTGCAGCACGTCGTGCCGGTTATGTACCTGCTGTAATTTACGGCGACAATAAAGAACCAGAAGCAATTCAAATCAAGTACAACGAAGTTGTTCGTCTTTTGAACCGCGGCGGCTTCCTATCTCACACGTATGAGATCAGCGCCGGCAAGAAAAAAGCTACTGTTCTTCCTCGTGATCTACAGTTGCACCCAGTTTCAGATGCACCAATGCACATCGACTTCCTTCGTCTAGGTAAAGGCGCGACAGTTGTTATGTCTGTACCGGTGAAGGTTACTGGTGAAGAAGAATCAACAGGCCTTAAGCGCGGCGGTGTTATCAACCATACTCGCCACGATATCGAGCTTAACGTACCTGCTGACTCTATTCCTGAGTTCATCGAAGCATCAGTTGCTGGCCTTGACCTTGGTGAAGCAGTGAAAATTTCTGACATCACTCTGCCTAAAGGCGTGACACCAACAATCACTGACCGTGACTTCACGATCTGTGCAATTGTTGCACCGTCTGGCCTCAAGTCTGCTGGTGCAGCTGAAGGCGACGCTGATGAAGGCGAAGAAGCTGCTGCAGAAGAAGGCGGCGAGGAATAAGCCAATCAGCTGGCCAATGCGGCCACTGATAAACAATAGGGGTTTTCAATGCTGCTATTTGTCGGACTAGGCAATCCAGGCAGCAAGTATGAAAACCACCGACACAATGTCGGATTTATGGCGGTGGACGAGATTGTCCGTCGCCATAATTTTTTGCCAGAAAAAAAACGTTGGCAAGCCCTTACTCATGAAGGCCGTCTAGGCTCAGAGAAAGTCATCATCGTTAAACCACAGACATACATGAACGAAAGCGGCCGCTCCATTGGCGAAGCAATGCGTTTCTTCAAACTTACGCCTGCCCAAGTGTTTGTATTTTATGATGAGCTAGATTTAGCCTTTGGCAAACTTAAGGTTAAAAAAGGTGGCGGCGCTGCGGGTCACAACGGCATCCGTTCAACCATGGCCCATATTGGCCCTGACTTTAACCGTGTTCGTATTGGCATTGGCCACCCAGGCGACAAATCTCGTGTGCACGGACATGTACTAGGAGATTTCTCCAAGGCAGAAACGCCTGATTTGGAAAAGTCTCTTGATGCCATCGCCCAGGAATGC
>JBFOLV010000576.1:0-12174 GCA_040830325.1 Kordiimonas sp.
AGATTATCTAAGAGTGTAGATAGCTTTTGGTGATATGGGCGGTGAATGAGCTTTAGTCTTTTTTCCGCCTCACGAGCAGGCAATGGCTCATGGTAAATGGGTGTGTCTTCAGCAACATACTGTGGTATGACCCCCAGGCCAGCTTGTACTCTGTAGCTGACATCAAGCAAGCTGCTATCAAGTTTTGGCGAAAACATTGCCGGATCAAGTTCATTTTCAGCTCGATTAAGATCTACATAAGCACGTGCGTGCGTGGCGACGAGTAGAGATGCAGAACTTGAAGGAACGGATTCAAAAAGCTTATCTACGAAAGCATCTTCGGAGCGTCTTAAGTCCTCTGTTGTAAGAGGTGATTTTTCTACAAAGTCTTCTGGATAATATCTACCGCTATGGGGTACGGCAAACAAGAACGGGGACGTACCATCTGACGCTGGCCTGTATAGGAAGGGTGCTGTATTGTTTTCTTGAACCATGTTGGGAAGTTACTGACTTTTGCTCGTGCTGTCACCTTGTTTGATGGAGGCAGTTACAAGCTTGCTTCAAGAGAGAAAAGCACTTGCACGGTTTTATGTGGCGGTTTATACAGCCGACACTCTGCGTTACACCAGAAGCGTGGATTTCTTTTGAGTGGTAAGGTCGGTTAGCTCAGCTGGTAGAGCGTTCCGTTGACATCGGAGAGGTCGCTGGTTCGAGTCCAGTACCGACCACCATTCAGCATCTACGCATAAGGCTAGATTTTCCCATATGGCCTTCTTTTTTGCATCCACCATAGACATAGTGACGATCGTTTTTTCCTTCTGGCATGCAGGAGCTTGCTCTTGTTGTCCCCAGTGCATTATTATGGTTAATATTCTCGGATAAGGTGGAAAAGTAATGAGTTTTCTACCTTTTGGGGAATAATAATGTATCATGTTACTTAGTTTAACCGTTGAATGGGGCTGAAGTGTCTATTCCTCAAAGCGCATATGTTGCTGTGAAAAAGTTTATGAGAGAAGTTGGAAAAATTTCTTCTCTGACTGAGCTTACTGATCAAATGGCTTTGGCGACTAAGTCGCTTGGTATTGAACACATCATATGTGTGTCTGCTTTCGGTTTTGCACCCTTGCAAGACAGAACGGTTATGTTTGGTTCTCTTCATACTGAATGGATTGAGCATTATGGGCGTAACAAATATTATATTGATGATGCACTGTCGAATCATGCCTTAACACTTCACGATTGGGGCGAGCCTGTTTGGTGGACTGACTTTATTAGTGAGCACGACCTGACAGTAGTGCAGCGGAAAATTTTTAAAGAGGCTTTTGATTTTGGGCTTAAAGAAGGAATCGTCGTTCCTATTCCTGTAGCATCAGATCTTAGCGATAATATTTCTGAGTATGCTTTTGTGACAATGGGTGGGGATGTTGTTAAGTCGGATGAATTAGAAAATACACTTCGACTTTTGGCTATTGCAGCGCACGGGACTGCCAGAAGAATATACTTAAAAGCTTACAGGAAGAATCCATCTGACCTAATGGAAGATGTGACCGACGTGGTCCGTAATATAGATTTCTCAACATTGACACATAGGCAAAAAGAGATTTTGTCTTGGATATGTGAAGGTGAAGGACCGAGCGAAGTAGCAGAACGACTGGGTGTTACAGTCGGAACCGTCAATGATCATATCAAGGCGGTTAAGCGTAAGTATGGGTTTGTGAGTACAGGCGAAATGACCAAAGCATTACATCGCCACAGGATATTCATTTAAACTTTAAGGTGTATTCCCCCTATATTAGAGGGAATGACTAAAAATCATTAAATCAGGTACTTTTGGCAATCATTAGATTAGCAGGGAGTGCTTGATATGATCCACATTATCACAAGACACAATTCACAGATGTATTCGGATATCATTGATCAGATGCATTTGCTTCGTCATGAAGTGTTTGTAGATGGAAAGGGCTGGAAAAAACTACGGGGGGAAAACGATTATGAGATCGATCAATTTGATACTGATGAAGCTGTCTATTTTCTGAAACTTGATGCAAAAGATAAGATCCTCGGTGGAATGCGCCTGTTACCCACAACAGTTCCTACGCAACTTGGTACAATATTCCGAGATTATTGTGAATTTGAGGAACCGCCTAGCGATCCCACTGTTTGGGAATGGTCACGGTACTTTATCGTTGATAAACAGTATCGTAGCAGGGCTGGTTATCCCGTTTTTTATGAGTTGTTCTTTTCCATTCTCGAATATGCTGTATTCAATGGGATCAGTGCATTGACCGGCTTTCTTGAGGCGTCAACACTACCGCGGCTAAATGCCTTACCTTGGGAAATTTCCTACATGGGTAACATACATAACTATGGTGGCACTGACGGTGAACCTGTTGGTAAAGGTGCAGCTGTTCGTGTTTCCGTTGATAGCCGGATGCTTCGTATTACCAAACGCATGAAAAAAATGGCTGCAGCATACTGTGCACTGCCTCTGGGAGACCTATCACCAGCACCACATATGGCATACCCGCCAGAAGTGTCGTTAAAATTTTTGGATTTCTTAGCGAAACATCCTGAGCAAACAGATGCATTGCTGCACGTAGCAAATATCTTCTGCGATCAGCGTGCTGGTACGCGAGAGTACACAAGAAATGCGGTGGCTGAATGGCTTCGAGAAGAGCATCAAAAAGAAGCTATGCGAGGCTTCTCGGGGTTGGTTTCCAGTGGTTTAGTTTCTGGACAAGCCTCATTCGCGAAACAATAACCTGAGGGTATGTGGTCCGAAGAGGGTGGGCGGACCCGCTCTAGTGGGAAAGTATCTGTAATGCTAAAGCGATGCTTCTGCAATGGTATCTAAAACGTCAGCTTTTGCTTCTGTAAAAATGTCTTTGCCGTGAATTTGGGTCTCAGCGGCAATGAGAGCTTGTTTTTCAATGAGTTCACTAAAGTAAGGTGATGTTTCGCGCTCTGTCATAATGGATTGTAACGCCTCGTCTGAGAAGTGGCGTTTATAAATGCTCGCTAGCATTTCGTTCCACTCAGCAGCATGTGAGTTTTTAGCAGAACGAATTGCCTTAACAACTGCATCTTGGGCTTTGTCCATGCCATGTTGTTTCACAACATCTTGGATAGGTTTCTGGTTTTTTACATCATGAAGCAAAAGCAGAGATAAATTTTTATGCAGCCCCGTAACCAGCACGAATCTGAGAGCCGTGCTTAAGGTTCCTAAGTTAGAGTTTGGTGAGAATGCAGTCTCCGACGCATGATCCCAATTTTTGTGTGGAATTTTTGAAGTTTTTGCGGCTGCTAGAGCTGATGATGGTAACAGGATTGAGCCGATCAATACGGAGGCGACCGTAAGAGCAAATGAGTCGTGTCTATACTTAGCTTTTTGAAAGATCATTTTGGCTTCACATTGTTACGTTTAAGAACTCTGACTGGATACTTAAAGTAGCAATATTGGCTTTGGCTATTATCTTTTGCGCGTGTCATAAAAATTTCACATAGCTTGTGCCGAATCGAAACAATTCTCATAATTATTTGATATAAAAGGATAAAAAAATTAACGATCGGTGAAATTTTTTTTAACAGTTCGATCAAGGGCTTAAAATCGACTATGTGAAAAATACCCTCTTATGTTACATATAACTGTAACAAAACTAGTCATAATAAAAAGATTTTTAGAAGGAGATTGGTATGCCGATCGCAACATTTGGAGCAGTAGTTGTCGCAGGCTTTCTAGCCGCATGTTCATCCACAGATACTGTGCGAGTCGCCCAATCAGACGCGGGTGCAAATACAGATATTTTTGTAGCTAAAGAAGTTAATAACGGAGATTGGTCAAAAGCTGAAGCAGCATTAATGAATACAGACGTTGCTCCTGAAGATCAGGTATTCGCTAAACTCAATTTAGCCTTTGTATATAGCTCCACAGGACGCCGAGATCAGGCCGTTGCCATCTATACGGAGATACTTGACGGAAAAGATAATCCTTATGCCTTAACTGTGTCAGGTCAGCCGCGCAGGGTTAAAACGATCGCCCAAGCAGGGTTAGACCGCATTCAAGAACAGTAGCTTATAGTAAGTAAAGTCAGATCAAGGGCGAAAGCTGGGGCATGCGTGATTGGAACGCATGCCTTTTTTTATTGCTAAGTATCCATAGTGTAGTCCTCCGCGGGATTCCATAGAAGCGCATGGCTACAGTCTTGAAGCTCTCTCTGAATGTGGTATGGCAGATATGCGCTTTCGGTAAAGATGGTGGGCGCAGCATATTTGGGTGAGGAGTGAGCAATGAGGTTGGAACTGACAAGGTTCGGAATGATTATTGCGATCGTAATGCTCTTACCTTTTGCGCTATTTTTTACTTCAGAAGCGCCGTTTGGGCCGTCGCTGGTTTTATATTTTTGTTTATTTTCTTTGTCGCTGTTTGACTTTCTAACCTATCGTTTGCCGAACCTATTGACGTTAGTCTTAAGTCTGACCGGGCTCTTATATATATACACGTTCGTTGTATATGGGGCGGGAGATCATTTAGTCGGAGGTTTGGTGGGCTTGCTTTTCTTTCCTGTTTTGAATGTGGGCTACAAAGCTTTGAGAGGAAAAGATGGTATTGGTATGGGCGATGCTAAACTTCTCGCGGGGATTGGCTTATGGCTGGGCTGGACGGCTTTGCCTATCGTATTATTTATGAGTTCTGTTGGGGGACTCATATACGCGTTTATTGCACAAGCTGTGAAAAACGACACAATTCCTGTAGCAAAAATACCATTTGGCCCCTTCTTGTGTTTCGGGTGCTGGATAGCGTGGTTGTATTTTTAGGGCAAAGTAATCGAATTTTGGTCAATTTTTGTGACAAAATTCATCTTAAAATTGTGAATATCTCTGGTGCAGCAGGTTACAAAAAACCGTCATGCTACCGCAAAGAAACTGTAACACTCCTCCGTTAGGCATCTTCCCTCAGGAGCTGGCTAGGTAAGTAGCCTGCCCGTTTGCTTGCAAACAAAACAGTCAGGTGACGGAAAAGTCCGTACGGGGAAAATGATGACAAACTCACAAATTTTTAAGAATTCACTACTTGCAGCTGTTGCTGCAGTGGCACTTGTTGCGTGTGGCGACGATAGTACAGAACTGGCATCACCGGGTACTTCTGGTCCAAATCCAGGTACAGGTAATCCAACACCTGCTCCAGCGCCAGAACCTGAGCCAGAGCCTCAACCAACAGTGAAAGTTGGCCGCGGCGGCATTGAATACTCTTCTGCGGGTAACTGCCCAACAGGCACTTCAGCTGTTACCGTTGGTACGCACACACATTGTAGCCTTTCTGGAACTATCACGGAAGATGTGACACTAACAGCTGACAACATCTATCAGCTTTCCGGTAAAGTAGCGGTTGGTATAGACACTGGCGCTGACGGCACTGCGGCTGATGGCGATGCTGCCAAGCTTACTATTGAAGCTGGAACGGTTCTATACGGCGCAACTGCTTCTGATGTTCTTGTAGTCTCACGTGGTTCAGAAATTGACGCCACTGGTAACGCAGCAAACCCAATCGTGTTTACGTCAGCTCTTGATCTTGACCTTTCATCTGAGCTTGGCCTGACGCCTGCTGCTTCATACAGTGGTCCTGCACTTTCAGAGCCATTCACTTCAGAGTGGGGTGGTTTGGTAATTAACGGTGCCGCTTCCATCAATACTTGTAACGGTTCAGGTTGTGAAGCTGATGGCGAGGGTGACAGTGGCTTATATGGTGGCACGGATGACGCTGATTCAAGTGGCGTGATGAAGTACGTACAAGTTAAGTATGCTGGTAACCCAATCACTGCTGATGACGAGCTTAATGGCATTGCTTTCCAGGGCGTTGGTTCCGGAACAGAGCTTGACTATATCCATGTGCATAACGGTGCTGACGATGGCGTTGAGTTCTTTGGTGGGACAGCACAAATTAAGCACCTAGTAATCACAGGCGCGGACGACGATAGCCTTGATTGGACACAGGGTTGGCGCGGTAAGGCTCAGCATGTGATCATCATGCAAAATCCAGCACAGCCTGCTTCCGATCAAGGTATTGAGGCTGATAACTTCGGCGATGGTAACGATTTTCTTCCTCGTGCGCAGCCGATGCTTTCCAACCTAACAATTGTTGGTTCTGCTAGTCAGGGCGGCGAAAGCGATATCGGAATTCTTCTTCGTGAAGGTACAGGTGCAAACATTTGGAATGCGGTTGTGTCTGATTTCGGCGACGCTTGCCTTGATATCGACCAAGATGCGACGTTTGCGAATGCAGGTTCTTCAGCTACAAACCTTTCAGGAAATCTGACAATTGAATCAACGCTTCTCGGTTCAAACTGTAAGTCTACGTTTAAAGATGATGGCAACAACTTCGACCTCGCTGCTTACTTTAACGGTCAGCCAAACAACGCTGTTGGTGCAACTACACTTTCAAATGGTTTCATTAACGGTTCAGCAGAGGCTGCTGTAACTGCGACGAATGTAAGTACGAAAGATAGTTTCTTTGATAGCGTAGATTACATCGGTGCAGTAAAAAGTTCGGCTGCTGCTGATAACTGGACAACAGGTTGGTCATACGGCCTGAACGCAGCTCCGTCTTGCCCCGAGGGTACAACTGCGAGCTCTGACGGTAACACTTGTACATTGTCAGGTACTTACACAAGCGATGTTCGCTTGGTGTCAGGCCTTGACTACGTCCTTTCTGGTAAAGTTGTGATTGGTACTGATCTAGGGTCTGATCCCGCGGCACCGCTTGCAACTGGTGATGCTGCAACTCTTACAATTGAGCCTGGCGTTACTGTAATGGGCGAAAACCAAACGTCATACTTGGTAGTATCTCGTGGCTCAAAGTTGAACTCAAATGGTACAGCGGATGCGCCAGTAACATTCACAGCGATTAACCCTGATACACGTAACCTTGACACAGATACTTCTCTTTGGGGCGGCCTGGTTATCAACGGTCGTGCAACAATCAACACCTGTAACGGTTCTGGTGTATGTGAGGCTGAAGGTGAGGGTGATAGCGGTCTATACGGCGGTGTCGACGACACTGACGACAGCGGCCAGATATTCTATACTCGTGTAGTGTATGCCGGTAACCCAATCACAGCTGATGACGAGCTTAACGGTATTGCATTCCAAGGTGTTGGTTCTGGTACCGAGATTGATTATCTACAAGTACACAATGGCGCAGATGATGGCGTTGAATTCTTCGGTGGTACAGCGACAGCTAAGCACCTTGTAATCACTGGTGCTGACGATGACAGCCTTGACTGGACACAAGGATGGCGCGGTAAAGTTCAGCACTTGCTGATTGTACAAAACCCGAACCAGCCTGCGTCTGACCAAGGTATCGAGGCAGATAACTTCGGCGATGGTAACGACTTCTTGCCACGTGCACACCCAATGATCGCAAACGCGACCATCATTGGTGGCGGTACAGCTGGCGGTGAAAGTGATATTGGTATCCTGCTCCGTGAAGGTACAGCAGCTAACCTTTGGAACGTAGTTGTTGCAGACTTTGGTGATGCGTGTCTCGATATTGACCAAGACGCTACATTTGCAGTGTCCGGTGCAGATGCGACCACGTTAACTGGTGATCTTACGCTTCAATCGACACTCCTCACAAATAGCTGTGCTTCAATCTTCAAAGATGATGGCAATAACTTTGATCTAGCAACTTGGTTTAATGGCCAGGCAAACAACACTGTGGGTGACGATACGCTCTCTACTCAATCAGGTGCTGCTAGCTTCAAAACATACATCAACGGTTCATCTGAGAATGGTGTCACTGCAACAGATGTAAGCGCAATCGATAGCTTCTTTGATGCAACTACTCACATCGGTGCGGTTCGTAACGCAGCGAGTGACTGGGTAGCTGGTTGGACAGTTTGGTTGAACCAATAAGCAAAACAATATGGTGCCGCAGCAGGGTGAAAAGCTTTGCTGCGGCGCTCGTTTAATTTTTTGAAAGCTGATGGTGGCCAAAATGAATTTGATCCACACTAATTTAAAAAAAGCGCTGCTTGCTTCTACGGTTCTATTTGTGCCTGCGGAAGCTTTTGCACAAGAAGAGCAGCCACAGGACAATGTTGAAGAAATCACTGTTCAGGGCCGCTATATACCAGACGAGAAACGCGCAACGTCTGAGATTGCAAACGTTCTAGACAGTGAGGCTTTCTCACTTGCAGGCGACAGCGACATAGCGGGTGCCCTGCAGCGTGTACCTGGCCTCTCTTTGGTGGGTGGCAAGTACGTTTATGTGCGTGGTCTTGGTGAGCGCTATTCGTCTACATTGTTGAATAATTCCGGCATTCCTAGCCCAGAACCGCTCCGTAAAGTGGTGCCTCTTGATCTTTTTCCAACAGGGATGATCGAGTCGGTGCTGGTGCAGAAAACATTCTCTCCGCAATATCCGGGGGAATTTGGTGGCGGTGTTATTGACCTTCGAACAAAACCTGTGCCTGATGAGTTTATACTTGAGGTAGGTATTTCCGGAAAATACAACACAGAGTATACGGGTAAAAAAGGTTTCAGCTATGACGGTACTGGTAGTGAAATTTTTGGTTATGGCGGTTCCCGCCGTGATATCCCTCAGGAAATCTTAAAAGATGTTACGCTGGCAAGCCTGACACCTACAGAGCTAGAAGCAGCTGGTGAAGCTCTTCCAAATATCTGGTCAGTTGATAGCGAACCTATGTATCCAGGGGTTGGTTTTGATTTCGTAATAGGCGATCGCTACGATGTTGGCACTGACAGTGCTTTTGGTTTCTTTGCAGCAGTTAACTACGACGTCAATCAGCGTCACCGTGAAGGTGTGCGCCGTACAATTACAGCGTCTAACGCAGGCCCAGTAAAGCGCTCTAACGCAGCGCCAGAAGTATGTGATTTGCCTGAATTTGACGGTGAGAATGTAAGTGGTTGTGGTATGCGTCAATCTAAGCTTGACGTGTCGCTCAACGGTATTCTCTCGCTTGGGTACGAGTTTAATTCTGATCACTCGTTAACATATACAGGTACAGTGCTGCGTCAGTCGACTAAGCGCTCGTTGATCGAAAAAGGCCAATTCGCGCAGGAAGACGCGCTTCGCACACGTACTTTCATTGATTGGATTGAAAGCCAAGTTTGGGCAAACCAACTGAGTGGTGATCACTATTTCCCGCTATTTGGTGATAGTAGTTCTTTCCAGCCAATTGAGATTAAATGGCGGGCGAATTTGTCTCGCTCTGACCGTGATGTACCTCTTCGGCGTGATACGACATATGAATATAATCCGGGTCTAGATACTGACCTTATTCTTGCTCGTACAGACAGTAATACGACGAGTTACAATGCGCTTGATGAGAAGACGAAAGAGTTTGGTTTTGACTTCGTACAGCCGGTGTCCGTTGGGGATTATCTAGTCGATATTCTTGGTGGTTTTACATACGCTGATAAGGACAGAAGTTTTGGCCTCGTGCGCTACAACTTTGCATTCCCATCAGGTGTATCAACAGAACTGCGGTCACGTGTTCCAGAAATTATCTTTGGTTCACACAATATTTCACCAGATGGTATTCGACTGACCGAAATCTTTGATGCCTCTGATTTCTACACGGCAACATTTAAAAACGTACAGGGCTATCTTGGTGCTGATATTGAAGTCAGTGAAAAAGTTCGTTTTGCGTTTGGTATGCGCTATGAAGATAGCGAGCAGGTAATTGATACCGTTGAGCGCATTACCCTTGATCCACTCCGTGTCACGCAGACGGGTGAGTTTTGGCTTCCTTCTGCGACAATGACCTATGAAATCGTTGACAATATGCAGGTCCGCCTTGCGTTCAGTCAGACGCTGAACCGGCCTGATATGCGTGAGCTATCAACAGCGCGTTTCGTTGATGACGAACGGAATATTTCAGTGCAGGGTAACCCAAATCTTCGGATTGCGGAAATCAACAACTTTGATGCGCGTTTTGAATGGTATTTTGCTCCTGGTGAAAGCTTAACTGTTGGCGCGTTCTATAAAGATTTTACCAACCCTATTGAGCAAAGTAGTCGAGCACTAGGTGAAGGCCGTTTGATTACTTATGTGAACGGTGCTTCTGCGTCGCTTAAAGGGGTTGAGGTAGAGGTTGAGAAGATACTTTTCCTGCAGGATTGGCTTGGTTGGGATTGGCTAGATACACGTGAAGTGTTTGTAAAGGTTAACGGGTCATACATTGATGGTGAAACGGTTACCGCTGATGCTGATTTAGGTATTGTTACGAATGCCGTTCGTTCCTTCCAGGGACAGTCCGAGTGGTTGGCAAACCTTCAGTTTGGTTGGCGTGATGCTCTGCGCGGTGAAAACCTCGCGGTTGTTCTCAACTATACTGGTGACCGTCTTGCTCTCGTGGGTGTTTTCGAGGCACCTGATGAGGTAGAAAGTCCGCCTCTCATGCTCAATGTTGCATACAGCAAAGAGTTTGAGGTCGGATCAAGTATCCTTGAATTGAGCGTTGAAGCAGAAAACTTACTAGGCGATGAAATCGAATATAGTCAGCTTGGTATCGTTACTGAGGGATATGAGATAGGCCGTACACTTTCTGTTGGCCTCAAATATAAATTCTAACTACTGTATGAAGTTAATTGGCTCACCGCTGGGGCGGTGGGCCCACTATCCAAAGTGAACCGGCAAAGATCGGTCACAAACAAAAAACGAATGATGATGTTTATTAGGACGTATCAAATTCATGGGCACCGACACTTATGGACCAATACGTAGGTCGCTAAACATAGCAACGCCGCGCATGATGCGTTTGGTTGTCACCTTGCTTGAGCTTGGCTTGGTGACTTTGCTCGCTTATCAACTCGTCGTACTTTTTTATAAGTTTGTGGAGGAAGATACGCAGATAACACCTCAGTTGGAACACACTGTTGTGACTGATGCGGAAGTAGTTGGTGATCATTCCCTACTTACGTCCTTTGATCCATTCTTTAGACAGATATCTGCAACACCAATTGCGCCTGGCGGGGAAATAGCACCGGAGAGTAATTTGCAGATAGAGCTGTTCGGACTGCGAGCGATGGGTAATGGTCAAGGAACTGCTATCGTTAAAATGCAGGATGGTGATCAGAAATTAGTTCATGTTGGTGATGATGTTGCGAATGGAGTTAAGCTGTCTGGTGTGTATGCGGATCGGTTAGAGATTAATCGTTCTGGGATACGTGAGACGGTTTTTTTAAGGCCGCAAAGCGCAAGACGTAGTGCAACTGGTTCCGGGACTATGCCTGTTACTGCTGACATGCGACCTGTAACAAATATCGCTGTTGCAGACATGCTTTCAAACCTGAAACTTTCACCGGTAAGGCGTGCCCGCCGGATCGTAGGGTTTCGTTTGCCAGCAAACATACCGTCAGCACTTCAACTTGCAGGTATAGAGGCTGAGGACATTTTGCTTACTGTGAATGGATTGCCACTAACATCACATGAGCGATTACAAGAGTTAGCAGAAGAAACAGTAGGTGCGGATCAGCTTAATATTGAAGTTGAGCGTCGCGGGGAAAAGCGTCAAACCATACTTAGGCTTAAGGGAACAAACTAATCATGTTTAAACAATCTCTCTCGCGTTGGGGTCTTCTCTACAGCCTTGTTGGTGCTATCCTGCTTTTGCCAGCGGTTAGCGCTCAAGACCATGTACTGAATTACAGAGATGCTGAGGTTCGTGCATTCATTGATGATGTAGCTTCCATTACAGGTAAAACGTTCATTATTGATCCACGCGTGCGTGGCAAAATCAATGTTATTTCATCTGTTGGCGTGACTACGGACGGTGTGTTTCAAACATTTTTGTCAGCGCTAAAAGTAAATGGTTTTACGATCGTACCAACTTCTAGCGGTGCTTATAAGGTGGTGCCGGATGAAGTTGCCGCGCAAGATGCTGGCCCTGTTGATGAAGATCGTGTTGGTGACGTGTTGGTTACGCGAGTTTTTCCATTGAGATTCGCTGATGGCCTAGCGGTACAAGCCGCGGCTAAACCTTTTGTTCACAAGAATGGACGGGTTTTTGCTCGTAAGGGGATGCAGCTCGTTATTGTTACAGATTATGCAGATAATTTAAACCGCATAGCGAAGTTAGTTGACAGTATGGATGTTGATCACTCCGTTATTCGCACACTGGCACTTTCTAATACTTCTGCTAGTGAAATGGCTGCAGTCGCATTGCAGTTGTC
>JBFOLV010000577.1:0-3496 GCA_040830325.1 Kordiimonas sp.
ATCATGCCACCACAAGAAGGCATCCAAAGCATAATAGAGAAGGTCGCACCAAGTGTCTGTGCCCAGTCAGGCAAGCTAGTGTAATGCAAATGGTGAGGAACAGCCCAAATGTACAAGAAGATCAACGACCAAAAGTGAATGATAGATAGCCTGTAGCTATATACGGGGCGCTCAGCACGCTTCGGCACAAAGTAATACATGATGCCCAGAAAACCTGCTGTCAGGAAGAAACCCACCGCATTGTGACCATACCACCACTGGATAAGAGCCGATTGAACCCCACCCCACATTGGATAGCTTTTGGCACCAGTGAAGGAAACTGGCACTGATAGGTTTTGGATCAAATGCAATACAGCAACGGTCACGATAAACCCGAGGAAGAACCAGTTACCTACATAAATATGTGGCTCCTTATGCGCTTTGAGCGTCATGAGGAACACCACAAGATAGGCAACCCAAACAAAGGTCAACCAAATGTCGGCGTACCACTCAGGTTCAGCATACTCTTTACCTTGTGTAACACCTGTAACATAGCCAATTGCGGCCATAACGATGAACAACTGGTAACCCCAGAAAGTAAACATCGACCAACCGTCGCCCCATAACCGCGCACGACAGGTACGCTGAACAGAGAAATAGCTAGTTGCAAACAATGCGTTACCGCCAAAGGCGAAGATAACCGCCGACGTATGCAAAGGACGCAAACGACCAAATGTTAAATATTCACCAAAGTTAAGCGATGGAAACGCCATCTGCAGGGCAATAAACACCCCAACAGCGAAGCCAACCACGCCCCAGAATACGGTCGCAATCGTAAATAGCTTTACGACCTCATCATTATAAATTGGTTTTTCAGTGAGTGTGTTCATGCCTCTTCCCTCACAAGACCATACCGCCAGCAAGCACTATCAAGCTGACACCATTAATTGCCATCATCCCTGTTGCGATCTGCTGCATACCAGCAGGCCACCGCTTCAGGGCAAATTCTGTTCCGTTACCGATTAAAAATAGAGCCGGGATAGTCCCAAGCCCAAAAGCTGCCATCGCCAGCGCAGCTGCAACAGGGTCACCTGTTGAAGCCACCGCCATTACAGCAGCCATTACAAGACCGCAGGGCAAGAACCCAAGCACAACACCCAATAACCAACGCTTGGTGCTACTTGTTCCTGCAAAAAATGGCCTCGCTAATTTACCTATCACCTGACCAATATATCCGCTGATCCGTGTTGGCTTATTAAAGCCAAGCATGCGCTTGATGCCAGGAACCGCATTCGCAACAAAAAGCACGCCAGCCAAACTCAAAAGCACAAACGCGATGCCGCGCTGCACGGGTGTACCCACCAGGTACTGTGACGCAACAGCCCCGATCACCCCAAGTGCGATATATGTTGTGATTCGACCAAGGTGATACGGCAGAAGTGCCGCACCTTTTACACGTTCAAACATTGTCTGCGGCCTAGCATCACTGTTCGCGACTTGCGCCATAACAAAAGGCCCACACATGCCAACGCAGTGACTTGGGCTACCAATAAGCCCAGCCAAAAACAATGACAACAAGATGCTGCCATGGCTTTCTATCGCCACCTGACAATGCCAGAGTAAATGTTCCACTTAATGCCTCACACTTAAGATTAGGCCCACGTATAGAAGACAGATACAGAAACTGGTTTGACCTATGTCAAAAACTATTAAGAATACAACAAATTACGCCTGCACATATTGTCGCAGGCTACCCATTACAAAGAGGTTAACTTATCAGGCCAATAAGCTTTTGTAGCTGGCATTACAATCCACCTACATGCTTAGTTGTCCCCTAGTGAGTAGCAAAAATATTACTAAGAAGGAATACCGGATGAGCAAACAAATGATCCTATTTGCACTTTGGGCAACAGCGTCTGGAGCTCTCATTCCGGTACTCGCAGCCATGAATGGAAAACTTGGGAAAACGCTAGACAGTATTCCCTACAGTGTACTTCCTGTTTTCATAGCGGGCATGCTGGGGTCTATAATATTAATTCTAGCCTCAAAAGCGTCCCTGCCCGCCGTTGAAAAAATTACCAAGGTGCCATTCTATTACTACATGAGCGGACTGATCATGTTTTTCTATATTGTATCAGCCACCTTCCTGACACCTCGGTTCGGCGTTGCTAACACCATCTTCTTTGTCGTTGTGGCACAAATCATGGCAGCCACTGTCATTGACCATTTTGGGCTTTTCGGGGCAACCATTCAAAGCTTTGACTTTAAAAGAGCATTAGGAATAGCCATGCTATTTGGCGGCCTTATTCTTGCGCGCGGAGCCCCTTCAATAAACGCTCCTGGTTAAAATAATACTGGACTGCTCAGTCCATCGACATAAATAGTTTCAACACCCCTTCTAACCGTACTGAGGATTTTGAAATAATGGCCTTACCAGAACAACTATCTAACCTTCGGATTCCTGTGATTGGTTCTCCGCTTTTTATTATTTCAAATCCAGACCTCGTTATCGCCCAGTGTAAGGCTGGCATTGTTGGCTCTTTTCCCGCGCTGAATGCCCGACCGGGACCAGTACTGGAAGAATGGCTCAAAAAAATCACTGAAGAACTTGATGCATATAATGAGGCTAATCCTGATAACCCCGCAGCACCGTTTGCAGTGAACCAGATCGTTCACCGTTCCAACGAGCGCCTAATGCATGATGTAGAGATGTGCGTTAAATATAAGGTACCAATTGTCATTACCTCGCTAGGCGCGCGCACAGAAGTGAATGAAGCTATTCATTCTTATGGCGGGATCGTACTCCATGACATCATCAATAATCATTTCGCGAAAAAAGCGATCGAAAAAGGGGCTGACGGCCTAATTGCCGTAGCAGCAGGCGCTGGCGGGCATGCCGGCACCACATCACCGTTTGCGCTCGTTCATGAAATCCGTGAATGGTTTGACGGTCCTATCGCGTTGTCTGGTTCAATTGCCACCGGAGATGCTGTGCTGGCGGCTGAAGCGATGGGGGCGGACCTCGGTTATATAGGCTCTGCTTTCATTGCAACGAAGGAAGCCAACGCAGATGAGCGTTACAAACAATGTATTGTAGATCATGCTGCAGATGACATTGTTTACACCAACCTATTCACAGGCGTTCATGGCAATTATTTGAAGCCCTCCATTTTAGCAGCAGGTATGGACCCGGATAACTTACCTGAAAGTGATCCATCCAAGATGAATTTCGGCTCCGGTGGTAGCGAAAAATCAAAAGCTTGGAAGGATATTTGGGGATGCGGTCAAGGTATTGGCGCTGTGAAAGATGTTTTACCCGCCGGTGAATTCGTCGACCAACTAACAGCTCAATATCAAGCTGCTAAAGCTCGCATAGGCGCATAAGTGCATGGATTGTGCACTGAGGCACTAGGGTGCCTCGGTGCCTTCTATTAAGTGACCGCTTTTTGAGGCTCTTCATTCACACTCAGCTTGAAAATATCAGGCCTAGCATAGTGCCCAACTACATCTAGGTCAT
>JBFOLV010000578.1:0-3771 GCA_040830325.1 Kordiimonas sp.
AATGCGAGAGTACGTAAGGAAAGGTAGGAACGATCATAGAAGCCTTCAAGGCGATACTCGTTTATGAGAGTATCAGCATCAGAAATATCATAACGCCTCAAATAGGTGTCATCTGAAGTCCAGTTAAACCTGTAGGTTGAACGCCATCTCTTCGAGTGATTGAATTCGCCCTTGGAGAATATATGTCCGCGAATTCCTTTCCTATTGTTTTCCAGCGCAATTGCAGCATCCAATATGTCCGGATTATTAGGTAGTAGCGTCCCATGTGTAATGCTGCCAGAGAGGTCAAACTCTCCAAAGCCAACATTTTGACGATATTCAGCGCCCAACGCCAATCCTTCTTTCGTGGTAACAATTGGTGTGACTGTTAAGTCTTGACTGTCATTAATGACCCAATGATAGGGGACGCCAAGATAAAACCCCAAGTTTCTAGTCGTTTTAATATCCAGTGGCAGAACACCGCTCGCCTTGTCAACCGTTGGGTCTGGGTGCGAGAACTTGGGTGTCCATAATACGGGTACCCCAAACACCTCAAGAACTGCGTCAGTATAATACAGGCGGCGTTTATCTTTATTGTGTAATACTTTTACCGCTTTGATTTGCCATAACGGATTGCCACCAGGTTCACCCTCACAAATTTTACAGGGACTATAAACCGCACGTTCAAGTGAAGTTTCACCGCTCGCATCGTCTTTTTTACCAGATATAGCACGCACTTGGGATCCATCTGTCATCAGCAGACGTACATCCTCGATAAATGCGTTCTTTAGGCTATCTTTCAATTCCATCCGAGGGGAATATATCTTGTCACCTGACGGAGTTATGAGTACGACTGCACCAGAAGCGACAATCTCACCTGTCGTTTCATTGTAGCTTACTTCACCTGCGTCAAGAATGTACCCGTCTCTGTTGAGATGAACACGTCCAACAGCCTTAATTGTATTGTTTTCAGTGTCATATGTGACTTGATCAGCTGAAAACTCTATCTGTTCCCCATCGTCTACCCGCGTTTGAGCGGAAGCGGCAGTCGCGATAGCTAATAAGCTAACGCCTGCCACACAAAGGTACGAGCGACTTCTTCTTATAAAGTTCCAAGGCACGACTGGAATACAACCCTTCGATAGTTTGTGACTTGATAGCGTCTGCAAGGCGTAGACGCAACAACAATGCCTTGTGCTGCAAAAATATGGCAATTTCAGGAACATTCCAATTGGAAGTCTTGCCATGGAAGAAATAAGGAGGCATTAGGTATGGGAAATGCAAAAGCAGTCAATAACACGTGCTAGCTTTATCTATAACTTTAAACGAGGCCAATATGCAGATTTCGTTCAACAACCCGGAACTTCCCCAAACTGGTGCAATAGTTTTCTTTGCCGAGATAGACAAAGGGCTAGCGGGGCTTGCATCGGTTGCCAATGATAAAGTGGACGGAGCGCTAAAGAAAGCTTGTGAAGTATCTAAGTTTACGGGGGCTGCAGGACAGAAAGTGGAACTGATTGCTCCAGCAGGTCTAGGCCTTGACCGGATTTTATTGGTTGGCGTAGGAAAAGTTGCAGAGGTCAAACCTGCAGACTGGGTAGAAGTTGGTGGCTCTATTACAGCAGCTTTGGCAAATTCTGGATCAGAAGTAGCTACTATCTCAGCAGATATCGATGGAGTTGACGCGGTCGCAGTTGCGGAAGGGGCGTTGTTGCGCTCTTACCGGTTCGATAAATACCGCACTAAGGAAGCAAAATCTAAAAAACCAACGCTGAAAACTATATCTATTGCTACAGATAAATCTGGAGATGTGTCCAAAGAGTTTGAGGCTCGTGCAAAGGTATCTGAAGGCGTTTTCTTAACCCGTGACTTGATTTCCGAGCCTGCAAATATTTTACATCCGGAGAGTTTTGCTGCGGAAATCAAAACGCTGAGCGAAATAGGGGTCGAGGTTGAAGTGCTTGGTGAAGCTGAAATGGCTGAACTTGGAATGGGGTCTCTACTGTCGGTTGGACAAGGCTCAGAGAAAGAAAGTCAGCTTGCAATAATGCGCTGGAATGGCGCAGGTGAAAATGACCAGCCCATAGCGTTCGTTGGTAAAGGGGTAACATTCGATACTGGCGGTATCTCATTGAAACCTGGTCCAGGTATGGAGCAGATGAAGTGGGATATGGGCGGCGCTGGCACAGTTGTTGGCTTAATGAAGGCACTTGCAGGACGTAAAGCCAAGGTAAATGTAGTTGCTGTAGTTGGTCTCGTGGAAAATATGCCGTCAGGCAATGCAAGTCGCCCAGGTGATGTGGTAACAAGTATGTCTGGCCAAACTATTGAAATCCTTAATACAGATGCAGAAGGTCGTCTCGTGCTGGCGGACGCAATTTGGTATACGCAGGATCGTTACAAACCAAAGTTTATTATTGATTTAGCGACACTCACTGGCGCTATTATTGTTTCTCTTGGGCATGAGCACGCGGGAATTTTCAGCGATAATGATGAGCTGTGTGAACAGCTTTCTAAAGCAGGGCGCGATACTGGAGATAAAGTTTGGCGATTACCGCTTCACAAAAACTATGACAAACTAATCGATTGTCAGATTGCTGACATGCAAAATATTGGTGGCAAGGGTGCAGGTTCTATCACTGCAGCACAGTTCCTTAGACGCTTCACCAATGATACGCCGTGGGTTCATATTGATGTTGCAGGCACAGTTTGGTCAGAAAAAGATATGCCTTTGAGTGAAAAAGGCGGGACGGGATACGGCGTGCGCCTATTGGATAAATTTGTTGCCGACAATTACGAGGGCTAAAGGGTGACTGAGGTTCGCTTCTATCATTTGCAAGGACAGACGCTTGAACAAGCGTTGCCTAAGCTTATTGAAAAGATTTGTGAAGCGGGCCTCAAGGCCGTCGTAAAAACATCAAATTCAGAGGTGCGGGACAGCTTGGATAGAGCTTTGTGGGACCATAGCTCAGAGAGTTTTGTTCCGCACGGCATTGAAGGATGCAAAGCACCAGAACTACAACCGATCTACTTAACAACAGCTGATGATAATCCTGCCAACGCCACAATATATGTGAGTATTGATGCTTTGGATGTCGCTGCTATATCTGAATACGATAGATGTCTATTTATGTTTGACGGCCGCGATGAAAACATTGTTTCTTCGGCTAGGGCATCATGGAAGGCCATTAAAGAACAAGAGTTGGAAATGTCCTACTGGCAGCAGCGGGAAATGGGTGGCTGGGAGAAAAAAGCCTGATGAGTAAAGAGTTTTTGCACTCAAGCGGCAAATTTTACATTTCTACGAACGTTGAAGAATTTGACATGGAACAGGTTCATAGATGGTTGTCTGTTGATGCCTATTGGTCAGAAGGAATTCCATTTGAACTTGTTAACCGGGCATTTAGAAATGCACTTTCATTTGGCATTTATAGAGAAGACGCTACTCAAATTGGTATGGCACGGATGATTACCGATAGAGCTACATTTGGCTATCTAGCTGATGTATTTCTAGTACCTGAGGAACGGGGGCAGGGGTTGGCTAAATGGTTAATGGATGTTGTAATGTCACACCCTGAACTTTCTGGTTTACGTCGTACAATGTTAGCAACACGTGATATGCATCCACTTTACAAACAATATGGGTTTAAAAACGTTGAGGGCCATCCACTTTTGATGGAGATAACAGTACCCGATATTTATAAAAAGACTGCTAAAAGCTAAAGTTCGATAACCGAACATTTACCCTTCTTTGTCAATCTAAGCTGTCGATTTGATGAAGGTAAATAATGG
>JBFOLV010000579.1:0-3045 GCA_040830325.1 Kordiimonas sp.
CCGTGGTATTTTGGGTATCAATAATATTGAGCTTATCTCAGATCGCCCTCTAGAAACTAATCTTGAAGAAATACGCCGTGTCCGGAAAGAGTGGCCTGACCGGGTAATTATTGGCTCAATGATGGCCGTGATTGAGGAACGCGCTTGGAAAGACCTTGCTGTACGGATAGCAGATGCGGGTGTGCATGGTATTGAACTCAACCTCGGTTGTCCGCACGGTATGTGTGAACGGGGTATGGGATCTGCAATTGGCCAAGTTACTGAAATGGTGGAAAAGGTAACGCGTTGGGTGAAAGAGGCAGTAGATATACCTGTTTTTACCAAGTTGACGCCGAATATTACTAACATCTTATGGTCCGCCGAGGCCGCTCAAAAAGGCGGTGCTGATGCTGTTTCGCTCATTAATACCGTGAACTCAATTGTTTCAGTGGACCTTGACGATATGGCGCCAACACCAGTTGTTGGCGGCAAAGGTACACACGGCGGATACTGTGGTTCAGCGGTAAAGCCAATAGCGCTTAACATGGTGGCTGAAATTGCACGTAATGTTGAAACCCGTGATTTAGAGATTTCGGCGATTGGCGGTATTGAGACATGGCGCGATGCAGCTGAGTTTATTGCGCTCGGCGCAGAAGGTCTGCAAGTGTGTACGGCTGCAATGCTTTATGGTTTTCGTATCGTTGATGATATGATTGCTGGCCTGTCCGGGTGGATGGACGAAAAAGGCTATAAATCTATTGATGAGTTCTGCGGTATGGCCGTGCCTAACACCGTTGACTGGAACGAACTCAATATGAACTTTGACACTAAGGCTGTCATTAATGCCGATAGCTGCATTGAGTGTGGTCGCTGCCATATTGCTTGTGAGGATACTTCGCATCAAGCAATTGAGTTTTCAGTGGCAGACGACGGCAAGCGTAGTTTTACTGTTATCGATGAGGAATGCGTAGGTTGTAATCTCTGTGCGCATGTGTGTCCCGTACCTGAGTGTATCGAAATGCGCCCAGTTGAGAATGATGAACCTTATGTGACATGGCCTGAACATCCGCTAAACCCTATGAAGGCTGCGGAATAATAGAAGTTGGGGGACCTTGAAAAATGAGTGGATTACCAGCTGACACAAAAGCGAACGACTTAGAAGCTTACTGGATGCCATTCACGGCAAATAGGCAGTTCAAGCAAAATCCACGGATGGTCGTTGGCGCAGATGGAATGCATTTTACGCTCTCTGACGGCCGTAAACTGCTTGATGGTATTGCTGGGCTTTGGTGCTGCAATGCTGGCCACAACAGGCCGCGAATTGTTGAAGCAATTCAGAAGCAGGCGGCTGAACTTGATTATTCTCCAGCCTTTCAGATGGGGCATCCAAAACAGTTTGAGCTAGCTAGCCGTTTAGCACGTTTGATGCCGGGTGATTTGAATAAAGTATTCTTTACAAACTCTGGGTCAGAGTCTGTAGAAACGGCGCTTAAGATGGCAATAGCATATCACCGTGCGCGCGGTGAAGGGCACCGCACGCGCTTGATCGGGCGTGAAAAAGGCTATCACGGCGTTAACTTCGGTGGCATGTCGGTTGGTGGCATGCCGGCAAACAGAAAAATGTTTGGCACGCTTGTTACAGGCGTTGATCATTTGCGGCATACCCATGGTATTGAGGAAAACCGCTTTTCAAAAGGTCAGCCTAAAAACGGTGTAGAGTATGCGGAAGACTTGATCCGCATGATCGAACTGCATGACGCGTCAACAATTGCTGCGGTTATAGTGGAGCCTCTTGCTGGGTCGGCAGGTGTCATATTACCTCCCAAAGGGTATCTAAAACGTTTACGCCAAATTTGCGATGAACATGGAATTCTACTTATATTTGATGAGGTTATTACGGCGTTTGGGCGCCTTGGTTCCCCATTTGCGGTAAATCACTTTGGTGTCGAGCCTGATATTGTTACTACGGCAAAAGCCCTCGCAAATGGTGTTATCCCTATGGGGGCAGTATTCGTTCAAGATAAAATCTACGATGCCTTTATGACAGGGCCTGAGAATATGGTGGAGTTTTTCCACGGTTATACTTTCTCTGGTAACCCCATGGCATGTGCCGCAGCGCTCGGTACACTCGATACTTACGAGGAAGAGGGGCTACTAACACGCGGTTCTGACTTATCTGATTACTGGCAAGATGCTGTACATAGTTTGAAAGGCTTGCCGAATGTAATCGACTTACGGAACATGGGTTTGATTGCGGGCATTGAGCTAGAGCCAAGAGCAGGTAAGCCAACAGCGCGGGCCTTTGAGGCTTTCCTAAAAGCTTATGATGCAGGTCTGCTTATCCGCACAACAGGGGATACAATTGCGCTGTCACCGCCGCTGATTATTGAAAAATCACACATAGATTTTGCTTTTGGTACGATCGCGGACATTCTTAAGTTATTGGATTAAAAGAACTATGACTCTAGTTGAACACATTATCGCTGGCGAGCGCACATCAGGCACTACAAGTGCCAGTCAGCCAATTTATAATCCGGCAACCGGAGAGCAGTCAGGCACCGTTGTGCTGGGCGGCGCAACAGAGATCAATAAAGCTGTAGAGACTGCAAAAGCAGCTTTTGACAGTTGGTCTCAGACACCACCTGCTAAGCGTGCGCGCGTTATGTTCCGTCTTCGGGAGATTCTCGAGCGCCGAGCTGACGAAGTAGCACTGACCATTAGTCGGGAGCACGGGAAAACCCATGATGATGCGCTTGGTGAAGTGACACGTGCTCTAGAAGTGGTGGAGTATGCTTGTGGTATACCTGAGAAATTGAAGGGTGATTTCAGCCGGGATGTTGGACCGGGCATTGATACATGTGCTGAACGGCAGGCGTTAGGCGTTGTTGCTGGGATTACACCGTTCAACTTCCCTGCGATGGTACCTCTTTGGATGATCCCAATGGCGCTCGCTACAGGTAATACATTTGTTGTGAAGCCTTCGGAACGAGACCCATCTAGTGCTAATTTAGTACATGATCTGTTTGAAGAGGCTGGTTTGCCGGCAGGTGTTTTGAATGTTGTCCA
>JBFOLV010000580.1:0-5440 GCA_040830325.1 Kordiimonas sp.
GATTTCGAAGTATGCGGACAAGCCGACAATGGTCATGACACCTTGTTGCTTTCTTCGAAACTACAACCCGATGTCATTTTCCTAGACATTCAAATGCCCGGCATGGACGGCATGGCAGCAGCCGAAGAATTAAAGGCTCGTAGCGGCGCAGTGGTGGTTTTCGTAACAGCCTACGACGAACATGCGCTGGAAGCTTTCAGGGTCAATGCACTGGACTATCTAGTTAAACCAGTAAACGACGAACAGTTCGCAGAAACACTAAAAAGGATAAAAAAGCGCGTTACGATTAAACGTGTGATGGCCCATACCACCCAGACGCCCAGTGAGGAAAACACCTATTTGAAACGTTTGGGCATCAAGGATGGTAAAACCATTTCCATGGTTGATGTTGCACGAATTGAATATATTGAGTCCGCAGTGGATTATCTTTGTATTTTTGCAAATGGCGAAACTCACATACAGCGTCAAACACTGAAAGCACAGCTTGACCTGCTCAATCCTGAGCAGTTTATTCGCATTCACCGATCGCATGCTATTAACCTCAAGTACTTACAGTCACTTGAAGAAGATGAAAACGGCTTGGTCGCAGTTATGAGCTCTGGTCACAAGTTAAGTGTCAGCAGGCGTTTCCAGAAATTTGTGAAGCAGCAGATCACATCAAAAGTATAATCTGCTGTACCATCTCTCTAAGCGGTTAATTGATCACCGATTGGCAAGTTTCTGATACGCTTCCCTGTGGCATCATAAATGGCATTCATTAGTGCTGGAATGAAAGCTGGGAGTGCCATTTCCCCTGTTCCCCATGGCTCATCTTTACTATCCACAAAATGTATTTCAAAATGCTTGGGTGCCTCCGCAATACGGACTAACGGTATGGCATCGAAATTGTCAGACACAACTCGGCCACCATCAATTTCTACATTTTGATAAAGCACCGTCGACAAGCCATCGATGACACCACTTTCCATCTGTGCCTTTGCTCCCAACGGATTCACAATCAAACCGCATTCTGCGGCACCATATACACGCTCCACAACCAAACCTGTTTGACTATTGAAACTGACGTCCACAACAAAGGCGGCATAACCACCATGGGTCATATGAGCGGCAATACCACGCCCCCACCCATTCGGCAGGGCTTCACCCCAATTCGCTTTCTCGGCAGCAAGTTTGAGCACAGCCTTCGTCTTTGTCACCGAAAGGCCTTGGCCTCGTGGGTCAGGAAGCCACTCGTCGAATGGCAAATCCCGGTCATCGCCCAAAAGCTCGAGCCACAAATCCAATGGGTCACGTTTCATCGTGTGTGCCACTTCATCCATGAAGCAACTGATATAAAACCCGGCGGTATTATTCCCCGGCCCTCGCCACGCTCCGAGCGGTGTTCGGCTCGTATGGATCACATGCTCTGTGCGCATATGTGGAATTAAATGTGCTGGGAAGACACGCATCTTCGTACCCCAACCGCCTGCATAGACACCGTGCCAGGCAACAAGTTGCCCTTTGCCATCTAAGCCAGCTTGCATTTCGGCGTACCCTGAAGAATTGAAAAAATCATGCTGCACATCATCTTCACGTGTCCAAAACACCCTAACTGGTGCCTTAACCTCGCGAGAAAGGTAGAGTGCCTCAGCCACAAATTCATTGCTCCACTTACGCCCAAAACCACAGCCAATACGGCCTGCACGCACTTCGATTTTCTCTATTGGAATATTGGTTTTCTCGTGCGCATAAGTTGCAGCCCCTTCGGGGTTCTGGTGCGACGTTGCAATAATACAGCGATCTTCCTCCACGGAAGCAGCACAGTTTATTGGCTCCATATTCATATGGGCGAAATACGGGTTCGTATAAACAGATTTAATTTTTGTAGTTGCGCTATCTAGCGCCGCATCTACATCACCTTTTTCGAACAAAACACGACGTTCACCGCTCTTCACCGCATTAATCGAATCCTGACGCTGCCACTCAGTATTTTCGTGCGTACAGGGGCCACTATCCCATGTTACCAGCAACTTCTCGCGGCCTTTCTTTGCCGCCCACAGGCTTGTGGCAACAACAGCAACACCCGGCGCGTTAAACTTATCTGTCGCACCTTCTGCAGCCAAAGACGGCACCTGCACAACAGCTGTTACCCCGGGCACAGACAGAGCTTCATCCGCCTTATAGGAGGCCACATCACCGTCAAAATACGGGCAGCGCTCAATCACAGCATACTGCTGGCCCTCAATATCAATATCAATTCCAAACTGCTCGGTGCCCGTCACAACACGCTCAATGTTCTCTTGAACAACAGGCGTGCCAACAATTGTATAGTCGGTGCGCTTCTTTCGGCGCGGCCCACCATCGGCTTCGCTTGGTACAGAAACTTCAAACCGTTTGCCATTTGCTTCAATAAGTTCCAATGCAACGCCCGGCATATCGAGCTTCACCGCAGCAGAAACAAATTCCGCGTAAGGCTTGTTCTCACCACTGCGCACGTTGGTCACCAAACCACCTTTGGTCGAAACGTCCGCCTTGGGCACTGCCCAATGTTCAGCAGCTGCTCTAACAATAAGATCACGGGCCAAGGCACCACATTGCCTTAAGGGCGGCCAAGCCATGCGCACTGCATAACTGCCGCCGGTGCCCTGACTAACGTAAAGCTCCCTGAAGTTACCCTCAGCATCTTTTTTTACCGCATAAGGCATGCGTTCAACACGCACCTGCGCCCAGTCAACATCCAGCTCTTCCGCTACGATCATCGGCAAAGCAGTTTCAACACCAGTGCCCATATCCCTGACAGGTGCGCCAATTACAACGCTATTATCAGGGTTGATCTGCACAAACGGTCCGAGTTTGCCGGCAAATAAGCCCTCTGCTGTTTCTGCCTGCGCCGCGCCTGACAATAGTGAAGGGGCTGCAACAACCAACGCCCCCCCTAATCCAAATATTTTTAATGCATCTCGCCGCGTACTTTGCATAACCAACCCCTATGCTTTTTCTTGCTCAAGCAGTTCTGCAGCCCGGTGAATGGCCTTACGTATCCTAAAGTAAGTACCGCACCGGCAAAGGTTATCGTGGTTATCATCAATTTCCTGATCAGTAGGTTTCGGGAACTTCTTCAACAGGTCAACCGTCGCCATAATTTGGCCTGCCTGACAGTAACCACACTGCGGCACATCATGCTCAATCCAGGCACGCTGCACGGCATGTAATCGCTCTCCGTCCGCAAGGCCTTCAATCGTGGTAATTTCAGTACCCTCTTCAATAGCTCCCATAGGCAAGCTACACGAGCGGGTCGCTTCACCGTCCACGTGCACTGTGCAAGCACCACACTGGCCAATACCGCAACCAAACTTGGTTCCCTTAAGGTTGGCATCTTCTCGCAGGTACCAAAGAAGGGGCATATCCTCATCACCGTCGAAACGCTGCTTTTTGCCGTTCACTGAAATAGAAACCATTGTGATCCTCGCTTATTTGCTGGTTACCAACCCAACTTGGGCATTCAACAAAATCATACGAGCGAATGATCCAGCCCCTCAATACCGTTCACCGTGACATTTGCACCACTCACAGCTAAAACAGCCCGCAAACATGCTTGCACAGTGCAATTCAGTTGGACTAGTGTGTGGGCCGTTTGATGGCATTAGCCTTTTGGGGGCAGGAACATTTTACGGAGCCTTCGGTGAAGAAGAAGAAACTAGACTTTATCGACCTTAAAATTCTAGGGGCACTACAAAAGGCAGGCCGTGTCAGCAAAACCCAGCTAAGCGATGAAGTGGGTCTATCATCCACACCCTGTAACGAGCGCATGCGCCGCCTTGAAGACGAAGGCTTCATTAAAGGGTATCACGCAGATATCGACTATGAATTACTTGATGGCTACAGCCTCTACTGGGCCGCTATCAACCTCAAGGACTATAGCTCACGCAGCGAAGCTTTCGAAGAGCACCTAATGACGATTCCTGAGGTATTCGAGGTGTTTGCCGTACTCGGACAAATTGATTACCAAATACAAATCGCAGCGCGTAACGTGCAGGAATATCAGGAAATCATCGACAAAATTATTACATTTGATGGCAGCCCAATTGACTATGTCTCAAACCCTGTAACCCGTCACATTAAGAAGCGCGCCAACTCATCTCTTATCAAACTTATTGAGCAAAAAGTGCACGACGCGTCATAAACACCCCTTATGTGCCATGCATCACAGACATGTGGCGCCTAACCTGATAGATTGCCGCAACCTGAGTTTGGAGTGCCATCAACATTCAGGGGCTGCACATGAAACATTTCATATCCGTATTATCAGCATCTATGCTTCTATGGGTAACCACCAGCCAAAGCGCTGAAGCACAGCGCCCATTAAGGTCTTTGCGCCTATCGGGGCTTACTGTCAGTTGCCAAACTGCGCGCGGTCAGCAGGTGCCAATCTATCTAGATGACAGCCAATACCAAAACATTGGCCGCGCTGGTTTTTATAATAATAACCCACGCCAACCTTTCATCGCTATCAGCCCTACTTGGCTTAACCAAGTGCCATACCAAGCGGCGGTTTTTTGGTTTTATCATGAATGCGCCCATGTCAACTTGCCAATGGGTGTTGGCACATATAGTCAGGCTGCTGAAATCAATGCGGATTGCTGGGCACTTAACCGAATGGCAGCACACGGCCTTGTTAGAAGCGGATATGATGTGAACGCAATAGCCGCAACCATTCTGCCCCAAAGAGGCTCTCCCATGGGTCATCTACCAGGCCCCGCACGCATGAATGCCATGCTGCGCTGCTTAAGATAACATATTGCTTAGCCCCCTCAGTCTCTTGGTACCGGCGTCAGATTAATTTTTGCGATACTCGGGAGAATTTCAGGTGTGACAATGACCACAAGATGATCCGCATCTAGCGGTTTATGGTCTATCTAGGCCTTAACGCGCCCAAGGCAATGGGGGAGTTCGTCTAAATCTATAATGCGTATGCATTCTGTTTCCTTTCAAAATTCAGCGATCCCCCGCAGAGAGTTTGAAAGTCGAAACAGGCATTATTTTACGGTATTCGTAATCAATTAGGAAGTGATTTTTGATCGGAATACATGCATTATTAACAAGTCAAACAAGAAACCACATTAGCTATGTGAGTAAACATCTTAATATTTAGCGACTTGCTAATACGTTCAAAAAGATTGGAGACGACGGTGCTTGAAGGGGAAAAAAGAGACGAGAAGGAGTACGAACAAAGGCTCCGTCGTCGTTTGAAAATCTTGCAGGAACAATTCAAAGAGGGGAAAGTTAAGATTGTAAAAGGTCTAGAAGTAGAGAAAAGTCTTCTAGCGGTTCAACAAGGACCTGATGGTGAAATTGATCTAAACACCGTAGATGGATTAGTTCGTTCAATGGCATTAGCTGTTACTGAAATGCATGATAGGGCCGAGCTAAAAAAAGAAGCTTCCTTGAGTGAAATCCAAAA
>JBFOLV010000581.1:0-2766 GCA_040830325.1 Kordiimonas sp.
AGCTCTAAATATAGACGAAAAGAGATAAGCGAGATCTCGCGCTTTTTTCGGGCTAACAGCCAGATGTGGATTGTTTTTGGTCTCACCGCCGTATGTTCAATGGCGATCACACTCTTTCCGAAGAACATCATCTATTACACCAAGTATGAGCTTGATGATGTGGCTCTGGGGGGGACAGCATTGATCCTTTTGACAGTCGGCAAAGCTGTTAGCCAACTCCTCTGGATTAAAATAGCCGCCATAGCCGGGAAGAAAAAAGGCCTGCAGGTTGCACATGTTAGCCTGGCCCTGTTGCTCATCGGGTTTTATTTAACAGTTCACCTCTCAATTTGGCTCTTTCTGCTTTATGTCTTTCTTATTGGGTGCGCCGTCGGGGGGATTTACATGCTTAACTGGGCTATTTTACCGGATATTATTGAATACGGGGAATGGAAAACGGGCATACGTATCGAAGCAACGGTATTTGGCCTCTTTACACTACTGAATAAGGTATCAATTGGGCTTGGGGTGTTTATGCTCAGTCTTCTTCTAGGTATGGCTGGCTTTGAAGCAAACAAAGCACAGACGCCTCAGGCGGCCGATGCAATTAGCCTATTGATGTGCCTGCTTCCGACACTTGGCTCATTTGTCAGCTTGATGCTTTTAGGCCGATACAAAATTTCAGAGGAGGCGCATGATCAAATGGTAGAAAACCTGGAAAAACGGAAAAGGCCATCCCTTTCTTAGAGTATAATGCTGCCATGCACTTTGTCGTCAATCATACATAAGCAGGATAGTCCGCTCTACCCTGCTTATGTATTAGCGTTTAATCCAATTCGGAATGGTACCACCAGAGTTTATCGTTCCAGTACCAGCCTGTACAATCAACCTGTAGCTTGCCGTCTTTAATGTAGAAATTGCCTGCCGCATTAAACATACAATAATTATAGTCATCTGTCTCTTCAAACGAGACCTTGCCGTTTGGAGAGCTATTGTCATGGTCAATGAAATATACTTTATTGGCACCTATCTCCGGGTATACTAGGACATTGGAAGGATTGACAGCTTTACCATAAAAATCATTCCATGTTGGTTGCCTATCGCCCTGGGTACACAAGAGATAAGTGCGCTCCGCCTGTTCAGAGGCTGAGAGATCACCTCGGTGGGTCGTTTTAACATATTCACAGCCCTGAACCTTGTTAACTGAGCCAGTTTGCATCCAGTTGGTCATTGCGTAATTAGGCTCCCCGGCCAATCCTTTAGGCAGACTAGAGGCTATATCATTCACATTAACGTTAGGGCCCATATCATAAACAAAGAGCTTGTTATGCCTCACACTTTGCCAGCCCGTTCCATTCGTATCGCCAAGCGCTGCATACCACCTACCATTTAGTTTGGTCATAGTGAAAAAGTCAGGCTCCTCAATATTTTTAATTTCTTCAGAACCATCATCATGTGTGAGTATAGCTCTGACTGGCTGCCACCCCAAAGGATTCTGCACAATGGGCTTTTTGGGATTGCTCAGATTCACAAAATAAACCGTGCCATGATCACGGTCCTTTATATCACTGGCGTCATTACATCTATCTTTACCCACGTTGAAGCAATTAAGAGTTATTGCCATGACCGGTACACTATAGTCGACAATCGTCGCATGAGAGGGATGATCAAAGCCGTTTTGCTCAATAGGCCCTTTCATGATCGAATGCTCATCAAGCCTCTCTGACCAGGTTATACAAGGACTGGAATTCAGGGTTTCTTTACGTACAATAGTGAGATTACCATGATATTTATCAAGGCCATCAGAATCACTTGTGCCAATCATCCAATAATATCGTTCGTCACCGGGGACCTCGAAGCGTTTGATAAATTGAAGATGCTCCTGCTGATCCAGACTGGGAAAGAACGCCCCTGATTTGCAGTTTTTAGCAGAATCAATACTCTTTGAGCGGGATGTCCATATGTTTGTTGTCGCGTTGCTGCTTTCATCAAGCTTGTTTAGCATATCGTGCACTGTGGCCGCGCTTAGTGTTCTTTGCAATGGCTCATCAGCTAGTAAGCTGAACGACATGCCAAACACCAAGCTACTGATCAAAAGAATTTTAAACATTATTCTAACCTTAAAGATGTTCCATAGGTTGATTCCTTAGACAGGCATCGCTTGAACTCGCCTTTGATTTGCAAAATAGACTTCCCAAATCCTCGCCTTTATTTCAGATACCTTTCAGCGGGGGAAGTCACGGTAGAATGAACATCAAAGAACATCTTGCATATCTGACCGCATACCTCGCACAAAAGATACGAGCGTTTACAATGTTTTCTGTCTCCCCATTAATATACTCACTCTATGTAAGTATTATTAAGGTAGTGTGAAAACCTATTCCGGGTATTGCGCCCTTTTAGGGGCGCAATACAAGGTGTGATACCCTTGGCACCAAGTGCTTCGTCACTGTCATAGCCCTTGATCAAATATGAGGCTGTAGCAAGCAGGGGAGGTACCGACTGCAACCAACAAAAAACCCCGGCCGGATGGCCAGGGTTTCTTTGCTGGTTGCGGGAGTAGGATTTTAGGCGCGCATGCCCCTTGGGCATTGCTTCCTTGTCCTTGGCGCTATTTCGCGATCCTTCGTCTCGCTGCGCCTTCGGTTGAACCTACTCTATCCGTAAGTTATGAGCCTGATTGATGCCTCGTTAAATTATTGAAAATAAAGAAAAGACATCTAACTTTCATAGATATTTTTGTGTGAGTATTGAGATTCCAAAAGAATCGTTTTAAGCGCCATACAG
>JBFOLV010000582.1:0-2097 GCA_040830325.1 Kordiimonas sp.
ACTGCGCACCCCAGCGTACGTTTAATGGGGCAATTGCTGCCTCTCCTGAGGCAAGCCCAGCACTTGTTTTGAATGCGGATTATCGACCGCTTAGTTATTTCCCACTCAGTTTGTGGCACTGGCAAGCTGCTTTGAAGGCCATATTTTTAGAGAAAGTACAAATCATCTCAGAATACGATACGGAAGTGCATTCACCTTCCATATCCATGCGTCTGCCTAGTGTGATTGCACTCAAGGACTATGTAAAGCAGCCAGATTATCCCGCTTTTACACGGTTTAATTTATTCCTTAGAGACAAGTTTAGTTGCGTTTACTGTGGCTCCAAAAATGACCTCACTTTTGATCATGTGATTCCGCGGTCTCAGGGAGGTAGAACAAATTGGACTAATATTTCTGCAGCTTGCGCACCTTGCAATTTGCGTAAAGGGGGGCGTACTCCCAAAGAGTCTGCCATGCACCCCTCTAGGTGGCCGCATCAACCCACTCACCACGAGCTCAATGCTAACGGACGTTTATTCCCGCCTAACTATCTTCACGAAAGTTGGCGGGATTATTTATATTGGGACACTGAACTGGAGAATAGTTAGCAGCTATTTTGCTTTGCAGTTTTGGTTCAGCCATTTGCTTGTACGCTCAATTAGCTCTATGCGCTTTGCGGAAAAGCTATGATCAGCTTTGTCTATAGTAAAGCTGGTAAGATTGTTGGTGCCTGCAAGCCTTGCTTGTTTGCTAACGCGTTCTCGTGCGTTTGTATCAAACGCTGCATCCAGCTGTGCGCTGATCAGTAAGGTTTTCTTGTTACCTACGTTTTTCGCAATGTTGTTAAGTGTCCATTCTGCGCGTTCTTTAATTAGGTCATTCAGGGCAGTTTGACTTGGGTACCCCTGTACTGAATAGATACCGTCAAGGTAATCAATAATACTCTGCCTATCGGCTTCTGTGTCCAGCCATTGTGTCCAATCTTCGGGAGCAATAGATACAATACAGTGGATATTGGGGTTTTTACCTCCGGCTTTTAGCGATAGCATGCCGCCCCAGCTGTGGCCGACAAGATGGATTTGATCAATATCTACGCGATACTTCTCAATGTTTTCAGGTCGCTTAAGATAATCAATCGCCGTATGTACGTCATGTAAGCTTCCGCTCCAGCTGTAGTTGCCGCCCGAGCCCCATGTCCCTCGATAATGAAAAAACAGGATGTTGTATCCTTGTCGTCTAAGGGCTTGTGCCATATCCAAGTTCTTCTCAAACCCTGGAAATGCGTGCAGGAGTATAATGGTTGGGTGTGGTCCCTGTCCGGCTGCAGAATACATAAGGCCAGTCATTCGAACGCCCTCATAGGGTATTGTTAGCTCTATCATTGAGGGCGCAAACTTAGGATCAAAGTTTTGCGGATCTTTGAAGCTATCTGCAAGGAGTGAGGTACTGGCGAGCATTAGCGCGGTTACATATATGGTTGCACGAGAAAGTGCTGTAATGAACCTATTGATAACTACTCGCATAATTGCCTCCCCTAAAAAACGATAAAACAGTAACGTCAAAACGAGTGAGGAAAGTCAATAAACGAACCGTTGGTTAAACGCGTTTCGAAAGCCAGATAGCTGCCTTACAGCCTGTTTTAATGAGGCCAGAGAGTACTGGGTAGCCGACAGCCTCTTCGGCACCATTTTCTTCAGCGATGCGTTTGTGCTCTACTTCTTCGGCTTGGAACAATTTGATATTGTCTTCTAGTTCAGGGTCCGCACCATCTAGTTTGTCTAGTTGCTCTTGATAGTGATCGTCAATGACTTCTTCAACGGCCTGAGTGCAGGCCATGGCTGCTTTTTCACCCATAAGGGCCGTACCAGCACCGAGTGCAAACCCTGCAACGTGCCAAAAGGGTGTCAGTAAAGTAGGGCGCACGCCGCGATTTGTGATGAACTTATTGAACCGGTCAAGGTGCACCTCTTCTTGCTCATACATATGCTTTAAAAGTGCTGCCTTCGGGTGGCTTTCGCCCATAATAGCGCGCTGCCCTGCATAGATACGCACAGCACCGTATTCCCCAGCGTGGTCAACACGTATCATCCGGTTAGTATCTTCCTTCATGGTGCGATC
>JBFOLV010000583.1:0-2266 GCA_040830325.1 Kordiimonas sp.
AACTACCAATGCTATAATAGGCACTACTGAACATTATATGGTATACGATTTAAGATAAGTCAAACCAATATATTATATGATATACAATCGACAGCAGCCAGATCGCTTGATACAGGCCAGTTCGCAGGGGCAGATCATCACCCTGTCAAAGCATTTGGACGAGTGCTTTTTCTTTTTTAGGGCCCATAACTAAAATAGTTTAAACCCAAAAATATCAAAGGGTTAGAGTTCTCCCGTTCAAAAAATTCGTAAAGATACGAAGCATATATAGGAGCCATTTAAAACAAGTGAGGAAGGAAGTTTTTTAGGGTGTAATACCGACACCAATTATCAGGCAAAAAAAATGAGGTCAGCTTACACTGACCTCATCAAGTTTAATGCCTATTCAACGAAACTAGAAGTTCGCTGTCAGGCCCACGAAAATGTTACGACCCATTACGCTATAGACACCCGGGTAGGTGTTACCGTTACCGAACTCAGCAAGTAAGCCCGCAGCAATCGCCGGTGCGCTTTTATCGAACAGGTTGTTAATGCCAAAGCGTACATCAATGTTGTCGTTGAGCGGCGCGGAGCCTGACAAATCGATGTAGTTATAGGCATCAATACGGTCATTCACATTATACTTGTCACCACCAAGGAACTGATCATCTTCATTGAAGGTGAGAGTGGTAGCACCGATATGACGCCACGCGAGTGAGAGCGAACCAATACCCCATGGATCGGTCCAGGTTACACGCGCATTGTGACGCCACTTAGGTGCTGGTTGACCACACCCTGGTCCAAACAGTCCTGCACAGTCGAAGGTTGGTAGACCAACGATCTCTTCTTTTTCCCAAGAAGTCATGTAAGTACCGTTCAGGTTCGCAGTGAAGCTACCAGCGCTCTCGGTGTCAAACGAGTAAGTACCGCCAATATCAAAGCCCTTGGTCCTTAAGAAGCCACTGTTCTGCAGGGAAGATTCGATCCAACCTTCCGTACCGAACAGAATGCCGCTACCAGGAGCACGGTGGAAAAGCTTACAGAAGTATTCATTCCCTTGCACACACTGGTTCATGATCGAAGTAGCATCAATAGAGTCGATATAACCGGTGATTTTGATATCATAATAGTCAGCAGTTAATGTCAGACCCGGCAAGAATTCCGGTGTCAACACTACCCCTACTGTATACGTATCAGCCTCTTCCGGCTTCAATCCAACGTTACCGCCACTGCGTGCGACACATACATCTGCAGGGCACTCACTGATATTGCCGTACATCGCATCAGTAACGCCTGTCAGCTTACATATCGCTAGCGAAGCTGTCGGAGTAGCGCCCGAGCATGGATCTTGACCGGAGACATTTCCAAGACCTACAGCCCCAAAGAGTTCACCAATGTTTGGCGCACGAAGGGCGTGGTTATAACTGGCCCTGAAGCGAACATCAGGAATAGGGGACCAATCAAGCTCCATCTTGTATGTATGGGCGCTGTAATCAGAAGTTTCGGCAATACCTTCCTGGCTAGCTTTGTAATCAGAGATACGATAACCAGCGTTGAATGTGAGGCTCTCAAAGAAGGGCTTATCTTCAATGACAGGTACTTCTAACTCTGCAAAAACTTCAAATGCCTTGATGGTGCTTGGTGGTACAGGAGTATTGTTAGCCTGTATCAAAACTTCATCATATCGCGTCTGAGTACCATCTTTGCGATATTCAGCACCAATAACAAAGCCTACTCCGGTCTCAGCCCAAGGCGATACAACACCGTAGGAAGTGAGATCAGAGGAAATCACACCTGAGTATACAGACTGAGAAACCTGAGTATTGGTAAAGGTCGTACCATACAAGAAATCAAGCGCCTGAGCACTAAGCTTGCCATAACCGAAGACATCTGCTGGAACACAGCTTCCATAGGAACTGTCCATACAAACCACATTGCCGGAACCATCATCAACAGCAAGCAACGCAGCAGCAGCCCGGTTTTGGTCAATGTCATTCTTGTACAAGAAATTGAAGTCGGTACTCCAGTGCAGAACATTCACGTCATAGCTAATACCTTCTGCGATATCGCCGCGAACGCCGCCTGTCACGCGGAAGTCTGAGTAATGCATGTCACCAATCCGGCCCTGCGCAGGTTCTGCTACCGGGCGATAACCTATATAGGTTGGGACAATGCGGTCAGTTCCATAATCACTGCCACACAGCTTGGTGCCAATGTCATCACTCATGTAGGGGTTGTTACAGTTGATGGCAAAATCGCTACCCCACCACATAGCCGATGGTGCCAC
>JBFOLV010000584.1:0-3983 GCA_040830325.1 Kordiimonas sp.
CGTTGAACTTGTTATTTTGCTCAGGATCCAACACCTCAAGTAATGCTGATGCTGGATCACCTCTGAAATCCTGACCCATTTTGTCAATTTCATCAAAAAGGAACAATGGATTCGTTGTGCCTGCCTTCTTCATTGACTGCATGACTTTACCAGGCATAGACCCAATGTACGTACGGCGGTGTCCTCGAATTTCTGATTCGTCACGAACACCACCTAATGAGAAACGCACAAACTCACGTCCTGTCGACTTGGCAATTGATTTGCCTAAAGATGTTTTACCAACACCAGGAGGGCCAACTAAACAAAGAATTGGACCTTTCAACTTCTTTGCACGTTGTTGAACGGCTAAATATTCGATAATTCTTTCTTTGACCTTCTCAAGGCCATAGTGATCTTTATCCAGTGTAATTTGAGCTTGCTTAATATCTTTCTTAACGCGGCTTCGTTTACCCCATGGTACAGACAACATCCAATCTAAGAAGTTCCGTACCACGGTTGCTTCCGCAGACATTGGGCTCATGGACTTAAGCTTCTTTAGCTCAGCAAGACACTTGTCCTTAGCTTCTTTAGACAGTTTCGTTTCTGAAATTTTGTCTTCAAGCTCTTGGACCTCTTCTCGGCCATCGTCACCTTCACCAAGTTCTTTCTGAATCGCTTTCAATTGCTCATTCAGATAATACTCGCGCTGAGTTTTCTCCATCTGCCGCTTAACGCGACCGCGGATTTTCTCCTCAACCTGGAGAACACCGATTTCGCCTTCCATATAACCAAAAATACGTTCGAGACGCTCAGTAACAGATACTGTAGATAGCAGTTCCTGCTTATCATCGATCTTAAGGGCCAAGTGTGACGCAACTGTATCTGCAAGTTTTCCAGCATCATCAACTTGATTGACAGTAACGAGTACTTCTTGAGGAATTTTCTTATTTAGTTTCACATAGTTTTCAAACTGAGCAACTACTGACCGAGACAAGGCCTCAATCTCTGCTTCCTCATCATCATTACCTGCAAGCAACGTTGCGCGCGCAGCAAAATAATCGTCTTCTTTGATAAACTCATCAATGTTTGCCCGGTTGAAGCCTTCAACCAAAACCTTAACTGTTCCATCGGGTAATTTTAGCAACTGAAGCACCGACGCTACCGTTCCTACTTCAAAAACATCGGCTGGACTTGGGTCATCTTCGCTCGCGTCCTTCTGTGCGACCAGTAAAATCTGCTTATCTTTCGCCATAACCTCCTCAAGTGCGCGTACGGATTTATCCCGACCAACAAAGAGTGGAACAATCATGTGAGGAAAGACAACGATATCCCGAAGAGGTAGTACGGGTAATTCAACTGTATTCACAGGATCGTTGGAAGTATCAGACATAAGAAGAAGCCTTATTTGAAGAAGACACATTACTGATAGCGAACTTAGGTTAAATCTCCCCTAATATGAAAGAAAAAGACGCTTAAAAGCGCCTTTAACACAAAATTCACCATATATTTTGCAAATGGGGGCTAAAATTTGAGTTTCAACCCCTAATTTTACGATTGAACCACACCAACTAGGCGGGTTGATCTGCCTCTTCGCGTCTTTCAGCGTAAATTTGGAGAGGACTCGCATCTGATTCTACCACCTCAGCGTTGATAACAATCTCTTCAACGCCTTCGAGGCTTGGCAATTCAAACATCGTATCTAGAAGTGTATCTTCCATTATCGAACGTAGACCACGAGCCCCCGTTTTACGCTCAATAGCTTTGCGAGCGATAGCCAGCAGAGCATCATCCGAGAATGTCAGCTTTACATCTTCCATGTCGAACAAAGCCTGATACTGCTTCAACAACGCATTCTTTGGGATCGAAAGAATTTCCACGAGAGATTCTTCATCAAGATCTTCAAGCGTAGCAATCACAGGCAAACGACCAACAAATTCAGGAATCAACCCGAACTTCAACAGATCTTCAGGCTCGGTTTCCTTGAAGAGTTCGCCCGTACCTCTTTCATCAGGCCCTGCAACGCTTGCACCAAACCCAATTGATTTACCCTGCAAGCGGTTTGTGATCACTTTATCAAGGCCTGCAAAAGCACCGCCACAGATAAAGAGAATGTTCGTTGTATCAACCTGCAAGAATTCCTGCTGCGGATGCTTACGGCCACCTTGCGGCGGTACACTTGCAACAGTACCTTCCATGATTTTCAGAAGTGCTTGCTGAACACCTTCACCAGATACATCGCGTGTGATTGAAGGGTTGTCAGCTTTACGGCTAATTTTATCAACTTCATCAATATAGACTATCCCGCGCTGCGCACGCTCTACATTATAGTCCGCAGACTGAAGGAGCTTCAGTATGATATTCTCAACGTCCTCACCAACATAACCTGCTTCAGTCAATGTCGTCGCATCCGCCATTGTGAACGGTACATCAAGGATACGAGCAAGAGTTTGTGCAAGGAGCGTTTTACCACAACCTGTGGGGCCAACTAGAAGAATGTTGGATTTCGCTAACTCTACTTCAGAGCTTGAACTGTTAGCATGGTTAAGACGCTTATAATGATTGTGTACTGCAACAGAGAGAACTTTCTTCGCAGCACCCTGACCAATCACATAGTCGTTAAGCACTTTTAGGATCTCGATAGGAGATGGAACCCCTTCACCGTCCTTAACAAGCGCACTCTTGCTTTCTTCTTTAATGATATCGTTACACAGCTCTACGCACTCATCGCAGATAAAGACCGTTGGTCCCGCGATCAGCTTACGCACCTCATGCTGGCTTTTGCCGCAGAAGGAACAATAGAGCGTGTTTTTCGAATCACTATTACTCAAATCTGTCACCGCATTTACTCTCTTGCCTACCCCTATGGTAAGGCAGTTATTACTAAGCACAACTAAAAACTATAAGGCCGAAACCTTTTGGGTTTGTTAACAGCCCAATATTACTCAGGATCGCGCGACGTATATACCTCGTCAATAAGGCCAAAATCTTTGGCATCATTCGGGTCCATAAAATTATCACGATCCATAGCGGCTTCAACCGTCTTAAGGTCTTGGCCAGTATGTTTCACATATATTCCATTCAGGCGCTCACGAAGCTTCAAGATCTCTTTAGCTTGAATTTCAATATCAGCGGCCTGCCCCTGCGCACCACCAGAAGGTTGGTGGATCATGATACGTGAATTAGGCAAAGCATACCGCATGCCAGGTTCACCAGCCGCAAGTAGCATTGAGCCCATTGAACAAGCCTGTCCAATACAAATCGTAGCAATCTTCGGCTTGATATACTGCATCGTGTCATACATGGCTAATCCGCTAGTTACGACGCCGCCAGGTGAATTTATATAGAACGAAATATCCTTTTCAGGGTTTTCAGCCTCAAGAAACAACAGTTGCGCTACAATCAAGCTGGAAACCTGATCATTCACCTGCCCCGTAAGGAAAATAATACGCTCCTTCAAAAGACGTGAGTAAATGTCATATGACCGCTCACCACGGTTGGTTTGTTCAACAACCATAGGCACAAGGTGATTTGCGACCGTTTCCATAATATCGCTCATAAAGCGCTCCAAATTATTTGTGTCAGAAAGACAAGCTGTTCGCCCGAATTCTTGTTTAGCAACCTGTAGCAAAGACTTGAGACAAGCAGCAAGAGAATATCTACTGTTTTCCACAAATAGATAGGCTGAACTTGGTCATTTTTAAAGGATGGAAGTAATAAAAATGCAAAAGGGGCCAAAAGGCCCCTTACGCGTCATCTTTTTTTAGATAATAGCAAACTAATTATCGGCTGCTTTTTTCTTTGCAGGAGCTTTTTTTGCCGGTGCCTTTTTTGCTGCTGGCTTCTTAGCCGCAGCTTTTTTCGCAGGCGCTTTCTCAGCAGCCTCTGCTTTTTTAGCAGCAGCCTTCTTAGGAGCCGCTTTTTTCTTTGCAGGAGCTTTTTTCTTCGCCTTAACCGGATTAGCTTCTTCTTCGTCGATCGCACGAACAGCCGCTTCTAGATCATCA
>JBFOLV010000585.1:0-8765 GCA_040830325.1 Kordiimonas sp.
AGTTTTAGTCGCTCTAACTGCAAACGTACTACCTTCTGTGCCGGGAAGATTTGGTAGCAACATACGTTTGCCAGAACTATCTTCTGGCGAAACATCAAAAAAATTCACAGAATCAAATACATAATTTTGACCTGACGGCGAAGAAAGCCACAGGAACATTTGCGCCGACCATTTATAGAAGTCACATTTTGTATTGTTGGTTGGAAAACCAACACTGTTGGCAAAAGTAGCAGCAGCATTCTTTGCAGGTGCCTGTCCACCAAACCAACTGTTGAATGTTGCCTGATCTACCGAGCAATTTGTGGCCTGTGGATCAGATGGAAAAGGCGACTGAGCAATAGCAGTGCCACCTATTATGCCTGCTAAAGTGCCGCCAAGCAGTAAACGCTTGAATATACTTGTCATTTTAGAAACCCCATTTCCTAATATTCTACCCTAACGCCAACACATACTACTATTGAGTGTTTTCTGTGCTTATGACGGTAGTCACGGCCTTAAGGAAAAGGGAAGAGTCCGACAAATAAGAATGGCGCCCTTCGGGCAGAAGGGCGCCAACGGAGGAAACGCAGATGGGCATCTGCGCTCCAGAAACAGCTAGAAATTTAGTGTAGCTCGGCTCTCACTTGTTGTCGGTATGTATCGATCGACATCAACTCGCCTTTATTCTCTACATGCCAGAAAGTCCAACCATTGCAGGCTGGCGCTCCCTGCACCCCAGCCCCAACTTGGTGAATTGAACCCTTCACAGCCTCAGAAATTAAAGTACCATCGGTGCGAACCTTAGCTGCAAACCTGCGCTTCGCGTCGTATAAAGTAGTGCCCGGAGAAATCAGGCCTCGTTCCACTATGGACCCGAACGCTACGCGAGGCGCCGCCCGTTTGCTTTCAGTAAAGGCAAGCGCTTCTTCATCTGAGATAGGCTCAATATCAGCAATTCGCTTTTGGGCTAGTTTGATATAGTCCGTCTCTCGTTCAATGCCGATAAATTTGCGACCTAGACGCTTGGCAACTGCGCCAGTGGTACCCGTACCAAAGAACGGGTCCAAAACAACATCACCCGGATTAGTTGACGCCATAATCACACGGTAAAGCAGTGACTCTGGCTTCTGAGTGGCATGTGCTTTTTTGTTGTCCACTGACTTCAAACGCTCTTTTCCTGAGCAAATTGGCAGTGTCCAATCTGACCGCATCTGCGTATCGTCATTCATTGCCTTCATGGCATTGTAGTTAAATGTATAACCACCTTTATCCGCTGACTTGGCAGCCCAAATTAGCGTCTCATGCGCATTTGTGAAACGTGTTCCACGGAAATTTGGCATTGGATTAGACTTCCGCCAGATCACATCGTTCAATACCCAGTAATCAAGATTTTGGAGTGCCGTGCCTACGCGGAAAATATTATGGTAACTGCCAATCACCCAGATCGTGCCATTGTCTTTCAATATACGGCGTGCAGCCTGCATCCATTTGTAGGTAAATTCATCATACGCAGAAAAACTTGAAAATTTATCCCAAGCGTCATCCACACCATCAACCTTACTATGGTCCGGGCGTGAAAGAGTGTCTTTCAACTGCATATTGTATGGGGGGTCTGCAAAAATTACGTCCACTGACTTTTCAGGCAGTGCATTCATTGCGTCGATACAATCACCTTGCAGAATTTTATTCAGCGGCAGGGATTTTAACGCACTCTTTGCCTTGCCGCCTTTTGAGGCAGCATTTTTTACTTGAGCCATTTCTTTTCTCCGTCCCGTTACACCAAAAAGCGCCCTTTTTGAGCTGCAAATTATGTGTTTTTTGGCGAACAATCGCGACAATCATGAGTCGAAAACGAATCGGCGTCAAGTGATTCTTTACTTAGAATCAATGATTTGTAAGCTAAACTTCACTCAAAATGTCTCGAATCGGGGCAAAGGAACGGCGATGATGACGAGTCGCACCTACTATCTTTAGTGCGGCCATATGTTTAGGCACACCATATCCTGCGTTTTTATCCCATCCATACTCTGGATGCTGTTCAGACAGTTTTTTCATAAGACGGTCACGAAAAACTTTTGCAACGATACTCGCTGCCGCGATGGAAAGTGATCGCCCATCCCCCTTAATCAAAGTGCGCGTCGGTACATTCAAGCCAGGGTCTTTATTTCCATCCACTAATGCCGAGACAGCCGTTTTATCAAGCCCAACCACCGCGCGGCGCATCGCCAGAAGTGACGCCTGCAGGATGTTTATATCGTCTATTTCCTCAACAGAGGCCTCAGCTACTGAAACTGAGAGGGCTACCTTATTGATCAAATCATATAGGTGCTCACGTTTTTTTTCGGTCAGCTTTTTACTATCATTCAAACCAACAGGTATATTGTCTGGGTTTAATATCACAGCTGCGGCAACAACTGGGCCTGCAAGCGGTCCCCGCCCTACCTCGTCTACACCACATACGAAGCCCTGATGCTCCGAAAGCATTGCTGTTTCTGCTGACCAATCTGGACCAACCTTGCTTTCAATACCAGCAACCGTGAACAAATCTTCTGACACAAAACCACCTTTCACTTTTCTTCCGTAAAGATCAGCATAAAGGCTAGCTTCCGCAAGTAAGAAAATGGCGTCCCCCGGGAAAAAGGGACGCCAGTCAATCTAGGGGTAGGTTTGGGAAAGGGTGTTAGGGACACCCCTTGGGACTCAGAACTAAGTGATACTCAGAACTAAATTTCTGACACCAAAACTGGGAAGGTGTTTTAGCGTCAAAACTCGACCGGGAGCTAAACAGTAAGGGCTAGGGTTTTGAGGGAATGTCTATCTAGCGCCCGGTTAGGCCAGTACATCAAACTGATTAGGCAGTAGGGGCTACCCAATATTGACGTAATAACCTGAAACTTTGTTGCTTATTTCGCGTTAACGCTACGTTGAGAGCGACGGTGACGGCGCCATACACGCTTATACTGCAATGTATTATATTCGGTTACACCGGGGCCGGATTTTGGCAATAAATCTGTAAACATGTGTCGCTCCTCGCGTGTCTAAATTCTTTGACTTTGACTGCTACCTTTTGTCGGCAACAAGCTTCTAAGTCTTTGATCTTATTACTGTCGTTATGGCAGCTCTTTATTTTTTAGTGAGCCGTCCTTGCTATAAACCCTATGTAGGGATGGTCATTTTATGTTTCAATAGCGGCTTGTCGTTTTTTATGAACATTTCATCGCACTAATTTTATTCGTTCCTTTGAGAGAAAGCAGAGAGGCTAGCAGCTTGCTAGCCCTCCTTACTCAATACAAATACTCAAAACATGGTACTCAGAACATGGTACTCAGAACTAAACTTTGTGGCTGAGCTCCACCCGCAAGGGCTAGGGTTGGGGGATATGCGGGTGGAGGCTCAGCCAGATCGGTATTACAAATATGGTTTGGTAGGGGCCAAAGCTATAGTCGAATAACCGATCTGAAAACGTTAGGTATGCTCTAATGAGCGCAGGTGAAACGCTGGGCACGACGCGTACGCCGCTTTATACGCTTTACCAAGAGGGGGTTATAGCCTGTCGTTGAAGAAGCTGGCTTAATAAGTAGTTCAGTAAACATTTGTCTGTCCTCGCGTCATGTTGGGCTTTCACATCTACTTGCTCTGTGCATGGAGCTAGTATTTTGCCCAAATCAGGTTTTAACTGTCGTTAGAGGCAGCTCTTATTTTGTTTAGCTGAACTGTCCTCGTTACACTTCTAATGTATGAAGAGCGTTGATCAGTTTCAACCTGACCCACCGCGCGAGATGAACGCTTCACCGCAAAAGGTGACACAATTGTGCCTTAATTGAATTTCCGCCTTCACAGACCTGTGATTTCAAGCCTTTTCGAGCATAGAAAAATCAAAAGTCTTACCTGTCTCACACAGAGTCTTCAGTCCAGCGAGTACGAACGGCCAACCTGGAGACACCATCTTATAGGTGGGACTATCCTCTGAAGAAAATCTATCGTGCTTGACCGTTAACTTGGTAACCCCTTGTATCTCTTCTAGCGAAAACAAAACACGGGAGGGAGCTTCTGCTGCACATACTGGATTACGCGGAAAGTGCCATGTATAACTAAGGGACCTAGGCGCATCAGCAACAAGCACTTCACCTTCACAGCCAACCTCTCCGTCAACCAGAAACACCACCTTACTACCCACCACCCAATCAGATTTTACCTCTGTCATATGCCAATATTGTTTGGTGAACTCGCCATTTGTCAGCGCCCTCCAAACCGTATCCCGTGGCGCATCAATCAGTGTGACATAGTAAAACTCTGCATTCCCCATTTTCTTATCCTTCTTTTTCTTCCTCCAAGGCTTCCTTAAGTGAAAGAACAGCATCAACTTTATGCCGGGAGAACTTATCTACCCAGCGGCGGGAAATTTGCTGAATAGGCACAGGATTTAAGTAGTGCAATTTCTCTCTACCTCGCCATTCAACAACAATAAGGTCCGCACCTTCCAATATCTTCAAATGCTTGCTCACGGATTGTCGCTTCATATCCATACCCGCAATCAACTCAGTTAACGTCAATCCCGGACGCCCGAGCAGCCTATCAAGCATCAATCGCCTGGTTTCATCCGCAAGAGCCTTAAATATTGTATCCATTTCTTTCCCATAAGCAGCCTTTTAGCTGCCTTTTAATATGCACCCTTTTGGCTGCATGTCAAGATTTGGAAAACTACTAATGAACTTACTTAGTTAATTGAGAAGCACTCTATTCTTCAGAAGCGTCCTCACCCAGCAACAGCTGAGCGGTACCATCTTCAACTTCATCAACACTCTTGAGTGCGCGCAGCATAACGTTCTTCCGTGTTTCAAGCTTTCCAATATGGTTCTCTAAGGCGTTCACACTTTTACCCATTTGCGTAATTTGTTCCCCATACTTAGAGAACTCGCGTTTTACTGCCCCAAGAACTTTCCACACTTCTGACGCATGCTCCTGCATGACCATTTGCTGAAAGCCCATGCGGAACGTGGTGAGCAATACTTGGAAGTTTGTTGGCCCTGTAACCGTCACATTCAACTCACGCTGAATACCTTCTACAAAGCCCGGAATGCGCAGCATTTCAGCATACAGCCCCTCTGTTGGCAAAAAGAGTATGGCTGAAGGTGTTGTATGCGGCGGGTTGATATATTTTTGAGCAACGTCTTTTGCAAAAGCTTTGACCCGCGCTGCAAGCAACTTCTGCGCTCTAGCAATTCCCTCAGCATCACCTGCCTCAACAGCTGACAACAACCGCTCATAATCTTCAGTGGGGAATTTTGCATCGACGGGAAGATAAACCTCCTCTTCGGTGCCCGGCATACGAATACCAAATTCTACACGCTGTGTTCCTGTGCGCTTTCCACAGTCATAGTTTGCGACAAACTGATTAGGCGTGAGAACGTCTTCAATAAGAAGACCAAGCTGCACCTCCCCAAAGGTACCACGTGACTTCACATTAGTGAGTACACGCTTAAGGTCCCCAACCCCTGTTGCGAGATTCTGCATCTCACCAAGACCTTTATGTACCTGCTCCAATCGCTCTGATACCGTCTTGAAACTCTCACTCAGGCGTTTTTCAAGCGTTGTCTGAAGTTTCTCATCAACTGTTTTGCGCATCTCGTCGAGCTTCTGACTATTTTCCTGACGAAGCTCCTTCATCTTCTCATCAAGTTTATCGCGAAACTGCTGTTGCTGTTGTGATTGGTCTGCGCCAAGCTTTCTAACCGTTTCACCAAGCCCCAAGACTGCTTTTCCTGTCTCTTCACGGTTAATGCGAAGCTCATCGCGCATTGTTGTTTCGCGCTGACTAGCCTGATGCGCCATCTGAGCGATACGTTCCTCAATGCGGATAAGCTGACTTTGCGCATCACCAGTGGAAACCAGGCCTTTCAATGTGCCTATTTGCTTCATGAGTAACAAGCAAATCACCAGCAGTATGAGAACGCCAACGAATAGGATAATTTCAACTGGTGTCACACTGCCCTCCCCGAAAAACTCTATCTCTGTGACTAACGCAGACCATAAGCCGATGCAACAGAACTTCGACCTCATATGCCAAGACAAATTGCCAAAAATAATGTATGCATATTAAATTGAATATGGTAATATTTGTAACGCTACTTGACGAAGATAGAGGCTTATGGTTGATTTTAGACTCTGTTGCCTGGTCTAAATTTTCTTCCGTAAGACCATCGTCTAATCGGCGGGCCGGGCCCCCAGGAGTTATCTATGATACCTCGTTTTGATGCGAGTGAGTTTGGCGGCCTTACCAAGGAGATGATTGCTGCCTATAACACAGACGGCGTTCTCGTTTTAGACGGCCTTGTTCCACACAAAATGTGTGACCAACTTAGAGCACGCATGGATGAAATGATCGAGGGGTTCGACATGACTGAACACCAAAGCGTATTTTCCTCCACCAGCGAAGCACATGCTCAAGATCAATACTTCCTTGAGTCCGGCCATAAAACCCGATTCTTCTTTGAAGAGGAGGCCTTCGCCGAAGACGGCAGCTTAACTGCCCCCCTACCCCTCGCGTTAAACAAAGTTGGGCACGCGATGCACGACCTTGATGACACTTTCAGCGTCTTTGCACGGCAATCAGCCTTTAGAAGTATCTGCACCGGCCTCGGGCACAGCAATCCGATTCCACTGCAATCAATGTATATTTTCAAGCAGCCCCATATTGGCGGTGAAGTGGTTTGCCATCAGGACGCCACTTACCTGAGGACCGAACCTCAGACATGCATTGGTATATGGGTAGCCCTTGAAGATGCCACCGAAGAAAATGGATGCCTGTGGGGTATTCCCGGCGGACATAAAGACGGTGGGTTACGCTCTATATTTCGCCGCAATCCTGACGATGACGGAACATATACAGAAACATTGGATGACACGCCTTTCGCTGAACACGATAAGGTTGCCCTACCAGCCCCCAAAGGAACAGCTCTAATTTTTGGCGGCTTGTTCCCGCATATGTCGTCACCAAACAGATCAGACAAATCACGCCACGCCTATACACTTCATGTCATTGACGGCGCGGCAAATTATCCAGCAGACAACTGGCTGAGAAGGCCAGAAAGCATGCCGCTCAAAGGGTTTTAAGTATGACAAAAATCGTGATCATCGGGGGCGGCCATGCGGCCGCCCAAGCAGCGACCTCTCTCAAACAAAAGAAGTTTGATGGTGAAGTAACACTTATTACAGACGAGGCTGCTGTACCATATCAGCGACCACCACTGTCGAAGGCCTATTTATCCGGTGATCTTGCTGCTGAGCGACTCCCTATTCTACGCGAAACAGCTTATGAACAGTCAGGCGTAGATGTGAAGCTAAACACACGTGCTGAGGCCATTGACCGCGATTCAAAAACCGTCAAACTTTCTAACGGTGAAAAAGTTGAATATGACAAACTTATGCTTGCCGTTGGCGGACATGCGCGTCGCTTGAGCTGCCCGGGGTCTGACCTGAACGGCATTCACTATGTTCGCACAATCACTGATACAGACAAGCTGCGCCCAGAGTTTGACGCAGCCAAAAACATACTCGTTGTAGGTGGAGGCTATATCGGCTTAGAGATTGCCGCCGTAGCACGCAAAGCAGGTAAAACAGTTACTGTCCTTGAGGCAATGGATCGTATTTTGGCGCGTGTTGTCGCGCCTGAGGTATCTGACTTTTACGCCGACTTACACACCAGTGAAGGCGTAACAATTCATACCAATCAAATGGTGACTGAAATTGTGGGTGACAAACGGGTTGAAGGCGTCATCACAAACGAAGGAGAACGCTTTGATGCAGACCTTATCATCGCTGGTATTGGTTTAATTGCAAACACAGAACTTGCTGAAACTGCCGATATCGAAGTGGCCCCAATGGGTATTACCGTGAATGAGTACTGCCAGACAAGCGACCCTGATGTTTATGCTGTTGGCGACGTAACTTGGCACCACAACCCAATGTATGACCGCGAGTTACGCCTTGAATCAGTTCAGAATGCTGTTGACCAAGCCAAAACAGCCATCGGTCACATGCTTGGCGAAGAAGCGCCTTATGACACGCTACCCTGGTTCTGGTCCGACCAGTATGGCCTCAAGCTGCAGATAGCAGGTCTTTCAACAGGTTTTGACACTCTGATAACACGCGGCGATCCCGCTTCTCGGTCTGTGGCTTTCTTTTATCTGAAAGATGGCAAGCTAATAGCGGCTGACTGTGTGGGCCGCATGGGCGAGTTTATGCAAGCTAAAAAGCTAATTCCCGCAAAAGTCCAGATAGACGAAAGCCTGCTATCGGATGACAGCAGGCCAATCAAGGAAATTGCGGCAGAATTGCTGGCTTAATGGTTATTGCAGCACTGAGTTAACAGCAGCCAAAAGTTCATCTGAATTTGGCTTCACCGTGCTAGGGAAGAAGGCTACGGCCTCTCCCTTTGGTGAAATAAGATACTTATGGAAATTCCATTTAGGGCGAGATGCGTCACCAAGTTCCTCAGCTAACCAATCATAGATTTCAGCTGTTCCTTCTGTTCCATTCACTATCATTTTCTTGGTCATAGGGAAGTCGACCTGAAAATTTACTTCACAGAATTCTTTGATTTTTCCCTCATCGCCTGGTTCTTGTTCACCAAAATCATTGGCAGGCACACCAAGGACCACTAGACCTTTTTCTTTATAATCAGTCCAAAGCTTTTGAAGCCCCTCATACTGTGGTGTAAATCCACAAAAAGAAGCCGTGTTCACAAGAAGCACAGCTTTACCTTCATATTGCTTCATCGGCATTTC
>JBFOLV010000586.1:0-7054 GCA_040830325.1 Kordiimonas sp.
ATCAAATTTTAATCCATTAGAGTTAAGTGGGTATCGCATCACTTGACTGAGCATAGCCTGTGCCGGTGAAGCTCATTACCAAGAATGATCAAAAAAAAGCAGCACAAAATTGCGCTGCTTTTTCGAACTCATATGGACAACAATGCTACTCGTTGATTGCAACGACTTCTGCTGTTGGACGTACTTGCTCACCACCCTCTATTGCATGCATATAAACATCAATAAGCGCTTCTTGCTCCTGACGGTCAGCTTGGTCCATTTTTCTCAAGGAAACAATTTTACGCATAATTTTGGGGTCGAAGCCCGTAGCTTTCGCACCAGCGTAGATTTCTTTGATATCCTCAGCGATACCTTTTTTTTCTTCTTCTAGGCGCTCAATACGCTCGATGAAACCACGAAGCTGTTCGCCTGCAATACCGCCTGCTTGAACCATTTTTAAAACTCCCTCAACCTACATGGGTTCTATACAATTTGAAGCGCACTCTAGCTCGCGGTTCTAGGCGGTTCAACGATGATCTTCACATTTTTGAAATGCCGCACATACTATTGTTTGATTATGTATGAATAACATCTACTTAGAGATGGTATGACGAAGCAGAAAAATACGGTAGTTGATATTTTTGTTGTTGGCGGCGGCGTGAACGGCGCCGGCATCGCACGCGATGCTGCTGGCCGCGGGCTTTCCGTTACACTTGCAGAAAAAGATGATCTGGCATCCCATACTTCATCCGCAAGCTCCAAGCTTATTCACGGTGGCCTCCGGTATCTGGAGCATTACGAATTCCGACTAGTGCGTGAATCTTTGAAAGAACGAGAAATTCTTTTACGCTCTGCGCCGCATCTAATTTTCCCTTTGCGGTTCATCTTGCCACATCACAAAGCAATGCGTCCGGCATTCCTGCTACGCATAGGCCTGTTTCTGTATGACCACTTGGGCGGCAGACAGCTTCTGCCCGCAACAATCACCAGAAACTTAACCAAACACATCGCAGGATCCCCTCTACAAAGCCGGTTCAAGAAAGCGTTTGAATATTCAGACTGCTGGGTTGATGACGCCCGCCTTGTATGCCTAACAGCCAAAGACGCCGAAATGCGTGGTGCAAATATCCTAACCAGACACGAGGTAATCAAAGCACAGCGTCAAAACGGTTTATGGGAGGTCACCCTTCAAGACGACCAAGGAAAACAGTCAACTCATCTAGCGCGTACAATGGTAAATGCTGCTGGCGCGTGGGTAGATGATATCGAAGAAAAATCTTCTCCCAACCCTAAGAGCAAAAAATCCATTCGAATGGTAAAGGGCAGCCACATAATTGTTCCCAAACTGTATGAAGGCCCACATGCCTATACATTCCAGCATACAGACAATCGAGTTATCTTCGCCATTCCATATGAGCGTAACTATACGCTTATCGGCACAACTGATGTGCCGTTCAGTGACGACCCTAACAGCGTAACAATCAACGCTGATGAGAAATCATATTTATGCAGCGTTGCATCTAGTTATTTTGACAAGCCAGTCAAAGCTCAGGATATCAGGTGGGCCTATTCAGGTGTCCGTCCGCTCGTAGATGACGGTCAAACGAATGCATCGAAAACAACGCGCGATTATGTTTTAGAATTAGATATTCAAAACAGCGCGCCAATGTTGAGTGTTTATGGCGGCAAAATCACGACCTTCCGCTGCCTTGCAGAAGATGCCATGGCGGCCTTACTCCCTTATTTCGAAACCTGCTCTCAAGCATGGACCAATAATGCCAAACTACCCGGCGGCGAAATGGGCTACTCAGGTCTGGCGGACTTCATCACAGAAACCCGTAAGAAATATGGATGGCTACCAGAAGAGACTTTATCTCGCTTGATCAAAGCCTACGGCACCTACATTGAAAAACTAATAGGAAATGCTCAATCACTTGAGCAGCTCGGGAAACATTTTGGCGCAGGGCTTTACGAAGCGGAACTTAGTTATATGCGCGATGAAGAATGGGCAAATACGGCAGAAGATGCGCTTTGGCGCAGATCAAAACTCGGCCTCCATATGACAGAAGCCGAGCAAAAAGCTGTTGAAGATTGGTTTAACAAATAAGCTAGCGATTACTTACCGCTTATAGCCTTATTCTTTGCGACACTTTCGTCCATCAGCTTTAGCTGCGCATCCGTAGCTGGCGTTTGAAATTTCGCCTTATAGTCAGCGTATGGCATGCCATAAATGCGCTCGGCAGCCTCGTCCTTACTAAGCTCAACACCGGCATCTTCTGCGGCTTCTTTGTACCATTTGGCAAAGCAGTTCCGGCAAAACCCGCCGTACCCCATAAGATCAATGTTTTGCACATCCTTGCGATCATCAAGATGTTTCAATAACCGGCGAAATACGGCTGCTTCAATTTTTTCTTCTGCACTCATGATTTTCTCCAGTTAATAATGTTTCACCGACACAATATCAGCGCGCTGCATGCATTCATCAAGAATATCAGCAAGCAGCGTCGACCATTCCAGAACCATCTTATCATCAGCAAGTAGGTCTTGGCGGATTTCAATTGTTGTTTGCGGCAACCCACGATCTGCACCATGGCGCTGCATTGTATAATATAGGTCTTTACCAGAATATGGCTGATTATCACCCACGTTGAGGTCAGTTTCCCGCTCAATCATGCCAATCATTGCCTGAGCAAGGCGCGGGTCTTTGTTCCACAAAAAACCTATCTGCCAAGGCCGGTCTTCATCTTTCATCACCGGCGTAAAGCTGTGCATACCAATAATGATTGGCACAATACCTTCTTCAAGGTGGGCCTCAATTAGCTCGTCACATGCTGTGTGGAAAGGATCGTAGTAAGCCTGCTTGCGCGCCTCTACAGCTTTCGGCGTTAGATCACGATTGGCTGGTATGATGATATCATCGCTGATTGAAGGAACGAGCGTCGGATGGTCAGGCTCACGGTTCTTATCAATCAAAAGCCGGGAAACTGGCGACAAAACTGCCGACACTTCCATCAGTTCACAAATTTTCCGTGTAACCTTCTCAGCACCAATATCCCAGGCAATGTGCTTCTCAAGGTCTTCGTCGGTTAACCCAAGCTGGGCATAGGCCTCCGGCACATGATTACTAGCATGTTCGCATAAAACAATCACGCCGCTACGGACTTCAGGGTTTATGATTATTGGCTCTAAAAATGTCATCGTTGTCAATTTACCAAAATGAAGCTTTTGTTTAGCACACAGAAAGTGCTAGACGTTTCGCTTGCTTTACAGCAGCATAGAAAAAAACAAAAGCCCCCATGTAAAACGTTACCGTGAACATGATGGCTGTTACCGCACGGAGTTTAATGTTGGCACCAGCACAAGATACCAGCACTGCATGTCAGGGCTACGAGAGAAAAACACGCATTGTCGCTACACTTGGGCCAGCAACCAGCACATTAGACCGTATCCGGGATCTCTTTAACGCAGGCGTTGATGTATTCCGCCTAAACATGAGTCACGGCGACCACAAAGACAAAGAAGCCCTTGTGCACACCATTCGCGCTGTTGAACGTGAAGTTGGCCGCCCAATTGCTATTCTCGCTGATCTTCAAGGGCCAAAACTCCGTATCGGCACTTTTGCGGATGAAAAAATCATGCTTGAGATTGGCGCAATGTTCACGCTTGATCTCTCTGACGTGCCGGGCACACAAGACCGTGTCGGCATGCCACATAAAGAGATTTTTGACGCGCTTGAAGTTGGCACCAACGTTCTACTCGACGATGGTAAAATCCGCCTTGAAGTTCAGTCGGTATCACCGACAAAAGCTGATTGCCGGGTCATTGTCGGCGGCGCGCTCTCGAACCGCAAGGGTGTGAACATCCCGAACGCAGTCTTACCGCTCGCAGCCCTCACCGAAAAAGACCGCAAAGACCTCACTCTTGCTCTTAAGCTTGGTGCTGACTGGATTGCGCTTTCTTTTGTGCAGCGTGCTGCTGATGTAGCTGAAGCCAAAAAGCTTGTTGGCGGCAAAGCAGCCATCATGTCCAAAATCGAAAAGCCCGCTGCAGTTGATGCGCTTGACGAAATCATTGAACTATCTGACGGTGTGATGGTAGCGCGCGGCGACCTCGGCGTTGAAGAACCTGTTGAAAAAGTACCGGGTATCCAGAAGAAAATCATCCGCAAGGCGAGAGCCGCAGGCAAGCCTGTTGTAGTCGCGACGCAGATGCTCGAATCCATGATCAAAGCGCCAGTACCGACACGAGCGGAGGTTTCAGACGTCGCAACTGCTGTTGCAGACGGTGCGGACGCAGTGATGCTATCTGCTGAGTCAGCAGTTGGGGATTACCCATGCGAAGCAGTCGCTGTAATGAACCGTGTTGCGCTGAGGGTTGAAGGAGAAGCCGGTTATTATGGCTCTCTGACTGACGAACATCACAACCCGAATGCCCGCACAGAAGATGCAATCACAGCTGCCGCTCGGCAAGTTTCTCAGTCGATTGAAGCAAAGGCAATTGTAACCTTCACCACGTCAGGTGCCACAGCCCTACGCGCAGCGCGCGAGCGCCCTGCTGCCCCTATCCTGACCCTCACACCCAAGCTTTCTATCGCACGGCGCTTAGCAATTGTTTGGGGGCTTTATACGGTTAAAACAAAAGACGTTGATAGCTTTGAGGAAATGATCGGAAAATCTAAGCGCATGGCGCTCAGAAACGGCATTGTAGAAGCCGGTGACCGCATCGTTGTTACCGCAGGTGTTCCTTTTGGCACGCCCGGCGCAACCAACGTTCTGCACATTGCCTGGATCAGTGGCTCAGAAGTAACTGACGAGCCATCATAAGCGCAAACTTGTTGCTTTCAAATGCTCTGCAAGGATCGTGGCATCAGTAAAATGATGCCCTTTCATGCCCACGGCCTGTGCGCCTTGGGCATTCTCAAGTCGGTCGTCAATAAAGAGTGTGTTAGCGGGCTCTATGCCGAAGCGCTCTATGGCTAATTCATAGATGCGCGGATCAGGCTTGATGAGTTTTTCAAAGCCAGAGACCACCACATCATCGAACAGCTTCGTAAACTCATATGTTTCACAGAAAATAGGCCATTTGCAGGCGGAAAAGTTGGTAAGGCCGTATACTGGCATGCCATTCGCTTTCAGTTGCTCCAGCAGGCGCACACTTTCATCAATGGTGCCTCCAACGGTTTCGACCCAGTGTGTATCATAGAGCGCGATCATATCCGCGTGCTCAGGATACTCAGCAGTCAACAGGGCCACCGCTTCCTTAAAGGTGCGCCCCTCGTCCTGTGCAAGGTTCCAGTCAGCTGTGGTGACGGTCGCGAGAAAATGCTCCATTTGCTCCTCGCTATCAAACCTGCTTCGGTACAGAAAGCGCGGGTCCCAGCGCACCAGCACATTACCAATATCCCAGATGACAGCTTTGATCTCGCTCACAGTTTTTCCTATCGCAGCGCAGCGGCCATATTGCCGCCATCCACCGTTGTAACGTCAGCTGTTGTTTTCATGGCAAGTGCATGATGCAGAAATGCCTGTGCAACATCAAATGCGGTAACTTCCTGCTTTAGCAAATTCCCCGCTAGATAATCTGCTTCTGTTAGTCCTCGCGCCTCAGAACGCTCTTTAACCATCTCATCAGTCATCAAACCGCTTCTAATACGGTCTGCATTCACCGCGCTAGAGCGGATACCGATGTCACCATACTCAAGTGCATACTGACGGCTAAGGAACAAAGTCGCTGCCTTTGGCAAACCATAAGCCCCAAAGTTCTGCCCCGGGTTTACAGCTTGCTTAGAAGCGTTAAACAGCAGTGCGCCACCTGTGCCTTGTGCTTTCATGATTTTAACAGCACATTTAGCAGCCGTTTGATGTGCAAAGAAATTCAGTTCAAAGCTTTTGCGTAGTAGTGCATCATCTAGTTCACCAATTTCGCCCTGCCAAGCAGCACCGGCATTCGACACCAGAATATCTACACCGCCAAAATGCTCAGAAATCTGCGCAAAAGCTGCTTCAACTGCTTTTGCATCTGTTAAATCACAACCAATAGCGAGTGCATGACCACCAATCTCATCAGCAACTGACTGCGCCGCTGTTTCATCAAGATCGAGTACAGCAACCTCTGCACCATTTTCAGCGAACAATTTCGCGGTAGCTGCACCAATGGCCCCGGCCCCACCTGTGACAACCGCGACCTGGCGCTGCAAGGGCTTTTCACTACCTTTTCCGAGCTTCGCTTGTTCAAGCGACCAATACTCCATATCAAATAAGTCAGCTTCTGACAGTGCTTCATACGTGCCGATACGTTCTGCGTCTGACACTGCGCCAATGGTCGCTTCCGCAAGATCTGCCGCGACACTCGCAGCCTTCCGGCTATTCCCCATACCAAACAGCCCAACGCCCGGCACCAAAACCACGCGGGGTGCTGGGTCGAGCTGTGTTTTGCCTTTGCCAGCACTATTCTCTGCGAAGTAACGATTGTAATCCGCATGATAGGCCTCAACAGCGTCTTCAACTGCTATCTTGAATGCGTCTAGGTCTGCTTTGGCAGGAGCAGGCACAACCAGTGGCCGGTTTTTCAGGCGGATAATATGATCCGGCGTGATGACGCCCCGCGTGCCGTAATCAGCAAGATCAGCACCATCCACAAAAGTACGGACAGCTTCAGACGTTCTATGGTCTAGGACCCAGCGCTTATGCCTACCGCCCTCACCTTTCAGGCCACAAGCACCGCGAATTATCGGAGCAACATCTGCCACAGAGGCAAGCTCAGACGGTAAAACTACTTTTGCTGGCTCAAATGGATTCGCTTTTGCGATATGGGCCTCTGCCATGCTTACCAGTTCAATCATACGGTCATAGGATTGCTTCGCCGTATCCCCAAAGGTGAACAGGCCGTGCTTATGTAACACAATACCTTCCACATCGGGGTTAGCGTCAAACGCGTCTGCTGTTGCCTTCGCAAGTTGGAATCCCGCCATCACATAAGGGACGACAGCAACACGATCCCCGAATATTTCTTTGGCGATGTCCATACCATTCGGTTGATCACTGATTGATAAAATTGCAACTGCATGACTATGGTC
>JBFOLV010000587.1:0-2022 GCA_040830325.1 Kordiimonas sp.
CTTGATCATCAGCTGTGACAACAAGAGTTAGCGGTGTTTTGGAACCGCTTTTCCAAGTGACTACACCAATACTTGCTGACACGTGACAGTGATGACCATTAATAATAATCGGTGTTTTCAATAGATGGAGTAAGCGTTCTAAATGCACATCCAGTTTTCCATCATCTTCAAGTCCAATTAAAAACTCATCCCCTGATAATCGAGACACCATGGCATAGTCCGGCGCCCCTTCTTTGAGCCTATTTGCAACAATGCGCAATAGCTCATCACCAGTAGCATGCCCATATTGATCATTGATGGCTTTAAATCCATCAAGATCAATAAATAATACCCATTGATCATGATGATTAACGTGTTTGTCCTTCAAGATCGTTAGGGCGGCAGTACGGTTACTTAACCCGGTTAATACATCGTGACTCACCTGGTAATTGAGACGCTGAAGCTCTTGTTCATGTGTTAGGTCTCGCAATGTAACCAAAACAGCTTCTACTCTACCTTGCTGAGATTTAAGTGCTCGCACCTGAACATGACACGGTATTCTTCGCCCACAGACTAAATCAAGGTCAACGTGGTTTTCGATTCGGTCTTTGATGAGTAAGCGTTTGATATCACGCCGCGAGACACGATCTTCGATTTGCAAATGGATGTCGGTAAATGCGCGAATAGCTCCGAACCAATTCCCTGCAGCAGAGTTCATCATTGATATGGCGCCATGACGATCGAGTACCAACATCGCATCCATATTTTGTTCAAACACAAGTTCAATCAACGACCGACGCTGCTCACTCACATAACGATCGGTAAAATCTTCAAACTGCACCAGCGAATGCGCTTCAGACTCTAAAGGATGGCAGCTCACTCTGTAACGACGATCAGACAAGTGTTGATGAAGCTCAACTGATTCAACAACCGCCTGACTCACAATCGCGTTCACTATGTTGTCGATACCAGTGCGTGGGTTGAATCGACTTTCGAGCAACGACTTTGCATCTCCATCCACCTTGAGATTTTGAATTTGATTTTCAGCAAAGGGGTTACTGTAGATAACATCGAGGCCTGGCGATACCACTAGAATGCCTTTTTCCATCACATCCAACGCACGAATGATGTAACGGTTCTTACCTTCTAGTTGCTCTAGTGCTTTGCTTAACTCCCGCTCTCGCTCTACGAGACTCGCCACCATCACATTAAAACAGTTGGTAAGTTTACCCAATTCGTCATTTTGTCCGACTGGAAGCTCTCGTTGACGTATTCCCTCTTCGATGACTTGTTGCATCGATTGGTGCAAAGAGTTTAAGGGCATAACGACTAATGAGTGCATCACTTTTGCGAACCGCCAAGCAAACAATGATAAAAGCAGTGACGTTGAAAACAGTACTATCCACATTTGTCGCTGTTCTAACATCAGCCTTTCATGGGAGATCCAAACTCGTAACTCCCCCAGCTCTTCCTCACCTAAGCGAATTGTCTGGGCGTGGCTTTCAATCTCGATATCATCACATTGCACTGTATCAAATTGCCAACGACACTCTGACGGTAGCCTTAATATCTTTGCCAGTGTATTAACTTCAACGTCGTACACGACCGCTGCAAGGATATCGGGGTCAAATGACAGATTCGATAGCTGCTCTTCAGCCGACAGGCTGTCATCAAACATCATCGACGCTTGTAGTGTGTTCGCGACCCCTTGAGCCAATATTGTTACACGCGTTTCTAACGCTTTCTTCTGATAGTGGCTTAATATCAAGATGGTCGTGATGCCAACTATTAGAACAAGAAACGTCGAAATCAGCCAAGTTGGCAGAATCATTTTGTATCGCAAAGGCAGCGAAGCTATCCGAGTTAACATGGTTATCTTTCCTCTGCCAGTTCCGAAATCGCTAATAGTTGAGCTCGGATTTTCACACCAGACCTTTCAACGTTATACTGAGATATCAATGGTTTAATCCGGTTGTTTACTTTAATGAATGCCAACATGCCCCCTAATGACACAAACTGAACACCTGTCCCTATGGTCAATGC
>JBFOLV010000588.1:0-4230 GCA_040830325.1 Kordiimonas sp.
AAGCCGACGGCAAAGGCGACAGCCAAAACAGTTTCCTCCCCCGCTTCAATTAGGGGTTTGGCGGCATCAATGCGCCAACCATTCACATAATCAAAAAAGTTCATCCCCATTTTGTCATTCAGGGTTTGCGAAATATGGTTGGGTGTTACCGCAACATGTTTCGCCAACTTCTGGAGGGACAAGTTAGGATCAAGGTATAGCTCATCCCCTTCCATACTGGCATGAATTTTCTTTGCTATGCGCCCTGCCTGATCATCAGCGAGCGCAGACCGGCTATATTTAGGAGCCTGCATATCGATCTCTGAGCCGCGGGATGATTCTTTTAAGTATTCCCCTTCAAACCCAGGTTTCTGTCGCAGCCCCCATACCGACAACGACCAAACAATAAGCAACCAGAGTACTGAACCGGCACTTTGACTTAACAGTTGGTACTCCAAAAAATTGTCCGCAATAAGCGATAGAAAGAAAACCAACCAAGCGCCACCCACAACCCACAGAATAACTGTCACCCACCCCAAATCTCTTTTTTCTGTATTGGAGAACACATCCTTCAGGCGGGTTTTGTACTGTGACAAACGCCGAAAGGTACGCTGTACATAAAACGCTGACTGGCCCAACCACAGAAGAAGAATAAGAAAAAGATAGATAACAACAAAGCCGGGGAAATGCAGAGTATCACCAGTGCCAATAAACAGATCTTCTGTCGCTCCGCCAACAAAGATTAATTCACGCGTTTCAATTGACATGCTCATTATCAACCCTGTAGCGATGCAGCCAAGCAAAACAGGAACATAATGCCAAAAGTGTACAGTTCTTAGCCGCCACCGCGTCTCGGACATCAGACCTTCCGAATAGAGCCAAAACACAGGCCCAAGCATCAAGAAAAGTGGTGGCAAAATAGATAAGTGAGCAGTGTAATAAGTTGGCGCGAAAACTGTCACCACCGGCCCTACCGCGATAAGTCCACTTGCCAAAAAGAACATCATAAGAGGCAAATATGTTTGTGCCTCTCGGATGCGCGCCGTCAGCAAACTAACACTCAAAAAAACTTGCCCTAAAACCAACAACGACAAAGCAAGGGCAACAGTATTTTCCAAGTAACGTCTCCAGCCTGACGGTAACTACATTTACACTATCGTTCATACCAAGGTAGGTCTGCCGCACCAATACTTAATGTCCACGACAAATGTCCGAGCTTATAGGCTCGGTCGACAAGACATACGAGACCGCCCATCTTCAGCCTTAGTAAACATTAAAATAATAATATTGGCGAAAGCCCAATACGGCCCAGTACGGCAAGGAAAGATAATGTCACCACTCACCCTATTTCATATTGTTACCGGCACCATTGCTGTTTTCTCGGGTGCTATTGCACTAATTGCACCTAAAGGAAAACCGCTACACAGAAGAGCTGGAAAGATTTTTTACTTTACTATGATGGCTATGGCTGCCTCCGGTGCAGTTATGGGGTATATTGTTTCACAGGCTATTACAGTCGTCGCGGGATGCTTCACTGGCTATTTGGTTACAACCTCTTGGGACAGTGTAAGGCGCAAGTACGCTAAACCCGGCACATGGGAATTATGCACAATGTTTGTCGGTCTTATCGTCGGTCTTACCGGTGTTATGTTCGGCTTTGAAGCTCTAAACAGCGAAGCTGGCCTGAAGGATGGCTTTACACCATTTCCCTATTTCTTCATGGGCGGCTTAGCACTTTTTGCCACCGCGTTAGATGCCTCACTATTTTTCAGGGCACCACTTTCATATAAACATAAAATTGCACGTCACCTTTGGCGCATGTGCTTCGCCTATTTCATTGCAGCTGGCTCGCTTTTCACAGGTCCCGGTGCCGTTGCTTTCCCGGAGGCAATTCGGCAATCAGGCATCCTTGACATACCTGAGCCTTTGATCTTGCTGCTGATGATATTTTGGTTGGTTCGCACGCTTTACAAAAAGCCACGAAAGAAAGCCCTCGCTTAATCTCAGGCTTAACAAGCCAAGCCAGTTAGGTATTCCTACAGTATGCCTAACTGGTTTCATTTTCTTGTAACAGTGAGCAGTTAGGAGCCTGTCCAAGCACCATAACTGGTGGGGAATGTTATATGCCCAATCATCTTCCCTTTTGGAAAACAAACGCCTAGGGTAAGCAGCATATCGTCACACGCAACATAGGTTCCTGTTTTTCCATGCAACGCGCTATCATTGACCTAAGCATCGACCCTCGCGTCTATACCATCGACAATTTCCTTAGTAGCAGCGAGTGCAAGCACCTAATTTCTGTTGGAGTGGGTGGCGGCATGAGCCGAGCCTTTGTATCAGGCGACAAGGAAGGTGTTATCTCAAAAGGCCGCACGAACGATTTGTGCTGGGTAAACCATATGACAGATATGGGAACAAAACGCATTGCAGAGCGTGTCGCAGCACTTGTAGGGCTGCCACTATCTCACGCAGAAAGCTTTCAGGTTATCAGATATGATGTTGGTGCTGAATACCGCCCGCACTTTGACGCCTTTGACCCCAAGACAAAAAGCGGTGAGCGCAATATGCAAAACGGCGGGCAGCGGATCATCACTGTGCTCGGATACCTGAATACCGTTAAAAAAGGCGGCGGAACTGACTTCCCAAAACTAAAGGTTCGTGTTCCAGCAGAACAAGGAAAGCTTGTTGTTTTTCACAACTGCAAGGCTGGCACAACTGTGAAACACCCCCATACACTCCATGCGGGTTTGCCTGTTGAGGAAGGTGAAAAATGGGCCTTTAACCTATGGTTTCGAGCTGAGAAACGAACAGGCTAAAAACAGGCCGGTTAGAAAACCCATTTAAGCTGTAATTGGGCTGCGGATTCTGTCACCCCCCTTACACCAAACTTGTTACGCCAACGGGTATATTCCACACCAGCGAAAAACCTGGAAGGCTTAGCACCAAACAAACCGCTCACATCAAACAAGACGCGCGGTACAAACAGCTCATTCGCCGCATAGCGTGTACCTTCATTTCCTGCCATATCCAGAAAACCTTCAAGCAGCAAACTTGTGTTTCCCAAACGTATCGAACGCTTCCATGCAACGGTTACTTGATGCGTACTTCCGGGGATATCAGGGTTATCCCGTACAAAGAAAAAAGTTTTGAAAAAGATAAAACCCGGCACCGCCCAATCTACAGAGGGGCCATACAGAAAGCGGGCTGTACCAGACTTTGGAATTTCGAGATTTCCTGCAATGAATACATCCTTGATTGGGCCAAAGGCAAAGCTCTTCCCGCTTATTTTACTGAGGCTAAATCGTGGTGTAAGCTCGGTGTAAAAGGTGAAGTCCCCATCATCTGGCCACTGAAAATCAGCAAACACAAAAAAATCGCCGTATTTCCAGCGGTTTGCATGCTCTAGTGTCACAATGGTTTTCTTTGGCGAGCCCAATTCATAATTAAACCCGCGAAGAAGCTGAATATTCTCACTATGCCATTCGATAAAATCATCGCAATAGGCGCTATTCCAGCTGAAGAGGCAGACTAGAAAACCGATAATTTTCTGCATAGTAAGTGACAATCAAGTATCTGTCGGCGACACTCTTACTGGCCGAATTTCAAATCCAATAAAACATAATATCGCGACAGACTGTTTAAGAGCCGTTAATCTTCCAGCAGTTAAAAACATTAAACGTTGAAAAAAAACGTAAAATGATAAAGAACAAGCAACGAATGATCACTGGAATAGATAGTTTGTGCATGGCCCAAAAAAGCCACTGCAAATTTGGGGCCCTATATGTTTGAGCTTTCTTTTGGAGACATCAGTCTCGAAGAACAATTGTCTAACCTTGGCATTACCGAGGCATATGAGGCCAATCTCAAAAAAGCGACAGACTTCGCTACATCTATAGCGGACGCAGGGCTTCCAGCATTCGCCCGGCAAATGCCCGGCGGCGCTGACATGGCCCCTATGATGGATCTTGCCAGCCACATCTCACTGAAATTCACAGACCTGATTGTGCTTGGTACAGGCGGCTCTAGCCTTGGGGCGCAAGCAGCGCTCGCTCTCGCGCGCTTCAAAAGCGGTCCGCGAACACGCATTCACACACCTGACAGCCTTGACGCCTATGAAATGGACAAACTGTTCAGAAATCTGGTGCCATCCAACACCCATGTGCTCACGATTTCCAAATCAGGCACGACCGGTGAAACCCTGGCGCAGCTTCTGGCTTGCCGCGCGTGGGTTGAGGCTGGTTCTGACCCAAA
>JBFOLV010000589.1:0-3328 GCA_040830325.1 Kordiimonas sp.
AAAAATAATAACGAACTAAACAGCGAGACAAAAATCATGACAAACAACAGCGCAATTTCAGCTATTAAAACTACGCTCATCCTTATCGCGGCAACTGCAACTACTATGGGGAATAATACGTTCGCCACCGATGCCAGTAAACAATCAGTAGCCGTGGCACAAAAAGCCCCTGTCCATCACGGTCAAGGAACCCTTAATCACATCAAAAATGAACGTATTGTAGACATAACCCATGGTCCTATTGAGCCACTTGGCATGCCTGGAATGCGCATGAACTTCAAAGTCGCGAAGGGAGTGGATCTCTCAGCATTTAATGCAGGAGACAAAGTAGACTTTAATGTGATTGAGGGTGATGCTGGGTGGTATGTCATCATCAAAATGAAAAAAATATAACGGAGCAATATCCATGATTTCGAAAGTCATTAAATGGTCCGTTGAAAACCGATTTCTCGTTGTTATTCTGGCATTATTGTTAGCTGGTTGGGGTGCTTACTCTCTTAAGCGCATTCCTCTGGATGCTATCCCCGATTTGTCCGACGTACAGGTAATCATTAAAACCACCTATCCAGGGCAAGCCCCACAAGTGGTTGAAGATCAAGTGACGTACCCTCTGACAACAGCAATGTTATCAGTACCAGGCGCGACAACGGTGCGTGGCTACAGTTTCTTCAATGACAGCTATGTCTATGTGATTTTCGAAGACGGTACTGACCTTTATTGGGCGCGTTCTCGTGTACTTGAATATCTTAGCCAAGTGGCACCAAAGCTGCCACAAGCAGCAAGGACAGCACTTGGGCCGGATGCAACAGGCATCGGTTGGGTTTATCAGTATGCCCTAATTGACAGAACTGGACAGCATGACTTAGCGGAACTTAGGAGCCTCCAAGACTGGTTCCTGAAATACGAATTACAAACTGTCGAAGGCGTTTCAGAGGTCGCCACAATTGGTGGCATGGTTAAGCAATATCAAGTCGTGGTGAACCCAAACAAGTAGAGCGCCTATAATATTCCCTTAAAGACTGTCAAAAAGGCAATTGAACGTGGTAACCAAGAAGCTGGAGGCCGGGTCATCGAAATGGCTGAGGCTGAATATATGGTTCGCGCTTCAGGCTATATTGATGAACTCTCAGACATCGAAACCATCCCTGTCGGCACCTCGGAGAATGGTACACCTATATTCATGAAGGATATCGCTGATATCCGCACTGGCCCTGAGCTAAGGCGTGGTACTGGTGAACTAAACGGTGAAGGCGAAGCCGTTGGCGGCGTTATCATAATGCGCTGGGGTGAAAATGCGCTCACGACTATTGCTCGTGTGAAAGAAAAGCTCGAAACCTTGAAGGCCGGTTTACCGGAGGGCGTTGAAGTTATCGAAACCTATGACAGGTCAAACTTGATTATGCGCGCGGTTGATAACTTAAGTGAAAAACTTATCGAAGAGTTTATCGTTGTTGCGTTGATTTGTGCTTTCTTCCTGTTTCATCTCAGTTCTTCAATTGTGGTTGTGCTTAGCCTGCCTCTAGGTATTTTAGCTGCCATCATCGTCATGAACAGCCAAGGTATTAACGCCAACATTATGTCGCTTGGTGGTATCGCCATAGCGATTGGTGCCATGGTTGACGCGACCATTGTCATGATCGAAAACTTTCACAAACATTTGGAGGGTAAAAAGTTAACAGCTGAAAATCGCTGGCGCATCGTGACCGCATCAGCCACTGAAGTAGGCCCGCCTCTCTTCTTTTCCCTGCTTATTATCACCTTTAGCTTTATGCCAATTTTTGTATTGGAAGGACAGGAAGGAAAACTGTTTGCACCACTCGCCTACACCAAAACCTATGCTATGGCGGCGGCTGCAGGACTGTCAGTAACACTTGTACCTGTACTGATTGGCTACTTCATTCGCGGACATGTTCTGCCAGAACATAAGAACCCAGTTAACAAAACACTCGTAGCTGGTTACCGTCCCTTTATAAATCTGGTGCTCAAGTTTCCAAAAGCAATGATACTGATCACTTTACTTATCATGGGGAGCAGCTATTACCCCTTATCAAAGCTAGGCGGCGAATTCATGCCCGAACTAGATGAAGGTGACCTTCTTTATATGCCAAGCGCATATCCGGGTGTTTCTGTCGATAAAATGTCTCAAATCCTTCAGCAAACGGATCGTCTTATCAACGCCATCCCTGAAGTTGAAACTGTGCACGGAAAAGCCGGGAGAGCAGAAACAGCCACAGACCCTGCTCCGCTAACTATGATTGAGACAACCATTAAGCTTAAGCCAAAGAGCGAATGGCGCGAGGGCATGACACTTGAAAAGATCAAACAGGAACTCAACAAAGCTGTACAAGTTCCAAGCCTAACGAATGTCTGGATCATGCCCATTAAAAACCGGATCGATATGCTTGCAACTGGCATAAAAACCCCCGTGGGCATTAAAGTGGCTGGACCAGACTTAGATGTTATCAGTGAGATTGGCCTGCAGATTGAAGGCACGATGAGGAATGTACCCGGCACTGCATCCGTATATGCTGAACGTGTTACAGGAGGCCGTTACATAAACGCTGATATCAACCGAGAAAAAGCCGCACGGTACGGACTAAACATTGCTGACGTGCAGGAATTCATCTCCACAGCTATCGGCGGCATGACAGTGACAGAAAGCGTTGAAGGGCTGGAGCGTTATCCCCTTAACCTTAGATACCCACGCGACTTTCGGGATTCACTGGATAGATTACGCATGCTACCAATCGTAACATCTCAAGGTGCACACATTCCGCTCGGGCAAGTGGCGGACATTAATGTTAGCACCGGTCCCGGTTTAATTCGCAGTGAAAATGCTCGCCGTAATGGCTGGATATATGTGGACATTGATGGTGTTGATATTGGCCGTTATGTGGAAAACGCCAAAAAAGCAGTCGCGCGTAACATAGATTTACCTGCAGGGTATTCCATTGCCTGGTCAGGCCAATTTGAATATATGGAGCGCGCCAAGGAAAAACTTAGTGTCATTGTGCCCGTGACACTGACTGTTATCTTGCTACTGTTGTTTCTCAATTTCAAAAACGTAACATCTGTTTTTATCATTATGGGAACATTACCCCTTGCCTTGGTGGGTGGTGTTTGGCTGCTTTACTGGCTTGACTATAACCTCTCTGTGGCGGGTGGCGGGGGGTTTATCGCCCTCGCCGGGGGTTGTGTGGTAAATGGCGTTTTTTTGGTTTTCTTCCTTGATCAAGAATTGAACAAAAACAAGACTGGGGCTAAGGAGACAGATCGGATACTCAGCCAACAAGATTTAAATGAAGCCGTGATTTTCGGCGCTCTTCTC
>JBFOLV010000590.1:0-3607 GCA_040830325.1 Kordiimonas sp.
CATCTGTTCCAAGGTTTCCGCATAAAGGTCGGCGTTGTGTTGATTAATGATGTGTATCAAGATCGTTACTCCTTGGTTTTCTGTTGAAAGCCTAGTGTATCGATCAGTTCTGTGATGGGTATTAGCTATCAGGACACAGGGTACACCAAAGGGTTTATCTATATAGCCTCTCGGTGGCGAAGAAGAGCTACGAGCATCTCTTTGTTAGAGGTGAACCCCAGCTTTTTCCTTGCACTTGCCAAATGAGCCTTGACGTTGGACTCTGAGCAACCCGCTGCCGCTGCTATTGCGTCATAGGTGTCGTTATCCAGATACAAAGAAAGTATTCTCATCTCGCCCTTAGTCAGGCGGTCCCAATTTACGTTGGGCGAGTGGGTGTTGAGTGTGTCTTCGACAAAACCTCCGGCCCTCTTGGATTCTCTAACGAGGATCTGCCAAGACGTACCGTGTGCGGCTATCATCATAGTCCGAAGAGTATTAGCCACCAAATCCGATTTAGTGATATTGCCAGCGAGTACTGCATAAGCATATTCAGTAACGGTGACACCGTCGTTATCGTCTATCCCCGAGATAATAGGAATAATGATGCCTTCTTTAAGGCCGTGATCGTAGGCCTCTCTAAAAATCTTGTATTGGATGGGGGTTAACTCCTGCTCGGCGAGTATATCACTCCACCAGACAGGCTTATTACGTTTTTGTATTGGCCTCTTATGCAGAGATAGGGCTTTTTGAGGTATGGCGTCTTCAAGATAATAGAACCGACTGCGATAATAATTTAACCACTCAGTCCTTCTAAAGCCAAACATGGCCTTTCTGTTTTGCAGGGCAGGCATCCCCATAGCCGAGATACAGATCATATGAGTGACCTTTAAAGCCGCCAGAGGTTCCTTAAGGCTTCCATTGAGTTGTTCAATGGTAGTGTGTGAACCTACTTTGGCCATAAACTCAGTGATCAACTTAAATGTATCTTGAGCGAATGCCATATATATAATTCTCGGTTGATTGCGTAGTAAATTAAATAGAACAGACGTTGTCGAAGTGGCAACCTTTTAAGCTGCCTCATCCCTATTAGGAGGTAATTCCAGACATACGTCTCTCAAGGCGTTTCGGTTCACGCATATGTATGATGGTGGAATTTTCATTGGAGGTAGCGTCTGGTATCTCTAGGTCTTTACACGTTTCATTAACTGCATATTTGCAGCGCGGAAGTTTCTGCGGAAAACTATCTGTGGTTATATGATTATTGCAGGTGATGGTAGCAATGTGTTCTACTATAGGTAATTTTAAATGGGATATTTGTAAACCCTGTTTTACGGTGGTCCCTTACAGCAAGAATGGTGAAACAGGCGGAGCCACAAATGCCTAAAAGGGGTTTTCTGACACACCTTCGAACGGTGCTTTTTTTGTTTGCCTTCCCTAAAAAGTTTCAGCAAGCTTGGAGAAATGGGATACTGAACGGGGAAATCGGTGCGTAACACGTTATTTGCCATAACACTTGTGTCCTTTGTGCCGCTGGCAGGCTGTGAGATGATTGAAGATCGCAACTGCGATACGCCTGTGTTGGTCAAGGACGCGTATACGGGTGCCCAGGCGAAGGTGCGTGATCTCGTGAGTGCGGGTCTAACAGTACAGGTACAGGCGATGATGCCCATGTCAGAAAGCCTGCGTACCTTTCATGCGCATGAACTGCTCGCTATTGACAATAATATTGATCGGGCCGCCTTAAAACGGCTGGAAAGCAGGATTACTAAATTAAAGTGTGCCAAACCAGCAGCGCAGACTGCGGTAGAGCAGATTGACGCGCTTGCTTCATTTGTCGCTTTCCGGGGCAGAGAGCGTGAAAGGTACGCCAAGCCTTCAGATTATGTTCCTTTTTTTGACCGTGCGCTTGATGCGGTGGAGGACTATGTGCGGCGAACTCAGCCCTCAAACGCAGTACAAACGCAATTGGCGCTGAAGCGTATTCGCGAAAACCTGAGTGTTTTGCGACAGTAGGTGAAATGGCATTCGATGCTCAAAAAAACGAGATGTCAGAAAAAAACCGAGCCGGGGAGGCTCGGTTTTCTCTTGGATGCGACCTTCTATTGGGATCGGGGAGAAGGTCGCCGGGGATTGGTCTGCTTGGAATACAGACCCGGGGATCAAAATCTATTAAAGGAAGAACAGGTAGCTTATGAATAAGCTAACTGCTGCAATGTTCAGTGCTATTGATAAGTGAGACATACCGTCGCTGTTACGTGTCATTTTTCTATCCATTCCATTTTTTGCGCCATCTGGTGGCTTGGTTTTCTGTCGTATCTCGGGACTGTATGTAAGAACGCTTGAACCAGTTAAAAGGTTCGCATTCTTGAACACTCTGTTGCAGAAAATGCGACAATGTCCCTTTATGAGAAAGACGGAGCCCGTCCGAATTTACCTCCAAATGTTTTTATCTTTTGAAGGATTTTTCTATTTTACTATATTTTTCAGTTGCTTAGGTGGTTGTTGATGGAGGTGATTGGCAAAGAAGGTCGAATGAAAGAAACACGCCTCCAAGAAATTCAGACGCCAATTGCTTCTCCATAGCTCACAGGAATGTGCTGATTTTGTGTGTTTTTCTTACTGTTCCGCCACTTCATGGTTTTTTCACGCTTGAAATTTAATGTGGAGGTCATTCACCGTTCATTTCGTTGCCATAAAGGAACCGCAATGTGCAGCCATAATTTATTGGCAAATGAGAAAGGCTAGGAATGAATTTGAGCAAGCGATTGTTTGCCTATGCCGCAACACTGGCGGCTGTATCTGCGACCCCGTGTCATGCGCTGCCAATGAATATTGCAGCTGGCGCTGAAGTTGCTGCGGTGAAAGCCGGGGCATCTTATCTGGTGCCGCGCAAGCAGTTGGCGGATGGTGGCATTGATCTGCGCGTGCTTTCCTACAATATCAACGGCCTGCCTGCGCCCATTAAAACAGGGAAGCAACCGCACTATAAGCGCATGGTTGAAATGCTGAAAGAACGCCGTGCTGAAGGTAGTCAGCCTCATGTGGTTCTGTTGCAGGAAGCTTTTGACAAGAAATCTGAAATTGTTGCGAAGGAAACAGGCTATAAATACGTTTTGAAGGGGCCAACCCGGAAGGACGAAAGCACAAGGGGGCAGGCGCACTGGGTGCAGAAGACGCGCAAAGCCTATGCTAGTTTTTCTGACCCCCAGAAGTTTCTTGGTAGCGGCCTATGGATATTGAGCGATTATCCTATTGTGGACGCGCGTCACAAGGCGTTTAACTCTGATGAGTGCGCGGGGCTTGATTGCCTCTCAAATAAATCCATCATTTTGGCGCGCATCCTTGTTCCCGGCCTAAGTACGCCTGTGGATATCGTCAATAGCCATTTTAACAGCCGCCGATCAGCGAAGGCGCCGGACAAGGCAGTGTTCAAGGCTCACCAAAAACAAACTGATACGCTGAAGTGGTTTTTGGAGAAAACTGACAGCGGTAACCCTAAAATTATCGCGGGTGACTTCAATACCAAGGAAAGCAGGCGCTACCAGTATTTTAAGCAGACAGTTGGCGGTATTGACGCCGGTGAGGTTTGCCTGCGCCTTAGCAGTCAATGTGATGTTGATGCGAA
>JBFOLV010000591.1:0-14138 GCA_040830325.1 Kordiimonas sp.
CACTTACTCATGATGGGCTATTAACGGTACTGAAAATTTTTGTGATATCGCAGGCCATTGTATCGATTACCTTGATGGTAATCACACGTATGCCAGCTTATGTAAATACACGCCGTATTATTCTTTCTTTATATGGTGAGGTTCTATTATTTGCTTTCGTCCCTCTCGGTATTTTTCTGATTTCAACGGTTCCCTTTGATCCTCAGCTATACGCTAACGCGGCTTTGCTCACATTCGTTTTTTACGTATGCGCCAATGTTTTTATTGCGGCCATTCTATTGGGTGAAAATGAGATAGGTGTTTTGAGGCGGCTAGGTCATATACTGTTTAGCTGCATTTCATACCTGAAAACGCGTTTGGGGTTTGTGATTTTAGTTGCAGTAACGGTGCCCATTGTTACTGCGTATATGTTTATGACTGATCGTGGTTTCGCAGATGCGGTTACACAACTGCGAATTGATATAAATAGAAGCGATGACACAGATTGGTACTTTGTTGATTTACATGAAGGCGTCCGTTTCACGCAGCCAATGATGGTTCGTGAAAGTCCAAGTGGGGATATGTACGTACTAGAACGTGCCGGACGGATATATAGACAGAGATCAGGTTCTGAAAAGGAGCCTGAACTGCTTATAGATATAACGCACCGTTTGGGTATCGTAGAAACGGAAAATGGTGCACAAGGGTTCGATCTCCATCCAGATTTTGAAGCTGGTAGTCCATACCTTTATCTCTATTATACTGATTCAACTGATTCTGATGTCCAAACAAATCGCTTATCGCGTTTTGATCTATCAACAGAAGACCCGATAGCGGCTGAGTTTCCCCTAATCGAGCAAGAGCGATCTAAGAGAGGTTTTCACAATGGTGGTACAGTTGTGTTTGGACCGGATCGATACTTGTATTTGTCTGTTGGTGAAATGGGAGATACCTTTAGTCAACAATTTATTACAAAAGAGCTTATGGGAGGGGTGTTAAGAATTGATGTTGGCGCGGCAAACCCTGCAGGATCACACGTTATACCTAAACAACCTCAAAATGGTAAAACTCAAGGCTACACTATCCCTAATGATAATCCGTTCGTAGGTGTTGATGGGGCGCTTGCGGAGTTTTTTGCATTAGGTTTGAGAAACCCATTTCGCATGGATTTCGATCCTGAAACTGGTGTTTTGTGGGCAGGTGATGTGGGCTCTACGGAATGGGAAGAAGTCAATATAGTAGTGGCGGGGGGGAACTATCAATTTCCTTATGTGGAAGGTATATCCCCACAAAGCGAGCAACCTTTAGAAATTATTGGAACGGAAGTAGAGCCAGCGTACTATTACAGGCACTCAGCTTATGATCGAGCTGTAATTGGTGGAACCGTGTATCGAGGCTCCCTACACCCCACTTTATCCGGCCAGTATCTATTTGGCGATAACTATTCGGGAAAGATATCAGCTCTGCCAGCAGTCTCCTCGCAGGGTGTGACCCCTATGCTCCTTACACAGGTTAATCAGGTAGCACAGCGAGGTATAACCTCAATTACACAAACAAAAAAAGGTGAAATATTAATTACTACTCTCGGACGTTCTGATCAGGCTACGGGAAGGGTTTTAAAGTTGATTTCTGCTGAGGAGTGCGAAGCAATTTCATGTAATAGCGGCAATGTTGTTGTTGAACAGAGTACAAACACTTCTGATCAGCAGATTGGCTTGCTATTTAAGGAAAATTGTGGCCGTTGCCATGGTGATGGTGGTCTAGGCGATGGCCCCGATGCCGCAGATATTGATGTTGCTATTCCAGATTTTAGCGACCCTGATTTTCATGCAGGAAGCTCTGATGGGAAGCTGTTCAATGTAATCAAACATGGTGGAGAGTCTGAAGGGCTAAGCTATTGGATGCCACCATGGGACACTATCCTCAGTGATGAGGAAGTTGAGGCAATGGTGCAATATGTACGGAGTTTTAATCGGGATAATCCTCGAAGCGAACATCACACGCATGATGATGATTGACAATTAGATGGGGATGCCATTTGTAGGCGCATATTTTAGTTCATGTTTCGTGAGATATTTTATGACATCCCTTCCTCTTCTTTTTGGTGCGAGTGTATGTGCATTGGCTATGGCGCAGCCTATTGTAGCTGATGACATTGTTAATGAGTTTCACATTCAAGGCACTCATATTAAGGGGGCTGGCGTGCGTAGTGCGTCAGATGTAACCGTTACAGCTGCGGAAATTGAGGCATTGACGCCGACTAATTTTGCGGATGTCTTGCGTGGTTTGCCGGGTATTGACGTGCACCAACAAGGTGGCGCTGGAGGCCTCACATTTTTATCCGTTAGAGGTGGTGATCCAAATTTTGCAGTTATTCTGATTGATGGCGTGAAAGTGAATGACCCGACTAACAGTAGAGGTGGCGCATTCGATTTGGGTACTTTGGACCCCTCGCTCATTGAAAAAGTCGAGATATTCTATGGTGGTTATTCCACTGTATTTGGCAGTGATGCACTTTCCGCAGTTATTAATATTACAACTAAGATGGCAGCGACCAGTAGGGGAGGAGGTATTAATTTAGTTACTGGTAGTGGTAATACATTGGCGGGTCATGTTGATGTGACGCTTCCGCTAGGGAAAACAATTAACTTTGGTTTGAATGCTTCTTTTCAAGAAAATGACCACAGCTATTTTGGGGACGAATTTCAGCGAAAAGCTGTTAGTGCTACGATGAAATCTTCTAGGGAGTTTAGCGCAAAGAATAATTTTGGTTGGCAAGCAACGGCATTCTATTCCGAAGGTAGTGCAGATACATTCCCTGAAGACAGTGGAGGGGACCGGCTGGCAACACTTAGGCTTCCAGAAAGTCGCGAGTATAAACAGAAAACACTTGGTCTCTCCTCTTACCTAAAGCCGGTGGAATCTTGGCGCACTGATATAGCTGCTAATTGGCTTAAGCGAGAGGAGGATATTTGGCATCCAGGTATTGCTCCAGGTGTACTTTCTCCTGTTCCGGCGACAAACACGCGAACAGCTTATGAACGACTAGAGTTGACAGCGTCAAATAGTGTCACCATTACGGAGGGTATCTCTGCCGCTTTTGGAGGCAGCGCTACTAAAGAAACGGGAGAGATGGAGAGTGAAATTGATTTCGGTTTTCCTCTTCAAGCTAATTACACGTTGGAGAGGAATACACATTCCGTTTTCGCAGAGGCAGTGGTTAGGCCTATCAGTGTTATACAGTTAACTGGTGGTGTGCGGTATGATGCCGCCGAAGAAAAGAAAGCGACCACCATTAGGGCTGTGGCGCAGATTGATTTGACACAAAATGTGTCGTTGTTAGCGAGTTATGGAGAAGGGTTTAAGTTACCAAGCTTTTTTGCATTAGGACACCCGTTGGTTGGGAATACTGACTTGATACCTGAACGGAGTGAAAACTATACAGTGCAGCTTCAAGGGGAAATATTAGCTGAGAGACTGTCTTGGAAACTAGTTGCCTACAAGAATGTCTTTAGCAATCTCGTCGACTTTGACCCCGAATTGTTTACCAACGTAAATCGGAACCGTATAAACGCAAAAGGACTGGAGTTCTTTACTTCATATACAGCAAGCGATGAATTTAAGGTTTCAGGGAGTTTATCGTATACAGATATTGAAACTTTTGATCCGGGAGTAAAGTTACGTCGTCGGCCTAGTTGGAAAGGAAGTTTAAGCTTCACCCATCAGCCACACCGTTCTCTAACTTTTAATGGGAAGGCAACATTCAACAGTGCTTACTTTGATAGCTCTATACCAACTGGTGTGATTTCCTTACCTGGGTATAATCAGGTCGATATGTCTGTTAAGTGGCAAATTTCCGACACTTTATCAGTACAAGTTATAGGACTTAACGTGCTAAATAGTGACTTTGAACAAGCTGTAGGTTTTACGAATCAGGGACGTTCTGTCTTGTTTGGATTAAAGTTACGACATTAAACATATTGGGAAATAATAACTTAGATCTGAGTTAATAGGAACGATAGCTGCTCTAGTAAAAGCAAGTCTTTTTTTTACTAAATATAGTATTTCTGGAATTCACATATACCAATTGAGGGGATATATTGGCTGCCGTGAGCACAGTAGGGTGTGCGATATTAACTGATTTTGAGGGGCTAAGGGTAAATGTCTGACGTTAACGAGAGTGAAAAAAGCGGGCTATTGGTAGAGCGGCATGTTTATAAACCGTTTCGTTATCCTTGGGCCTATGAAGCTTGGTTAACGCAGCAGCAGGTTCACTGGCTACCGGAAGAAGTGCCGCTCGCGGAAGATGTTCGCGATTGGAGCCAAAACCTCTCAGAATCTGAGAAAAACCTTCTAACGCAGATTTTCCGCTTCTTCACGCAAAGTGATATTGAAGTAAACAACTGCTACATGAAGCATTACACCAAGGTGTTTATGCCAACCGAAGTTCAGATGATGCTGTCAGCTTTCTCCAATATGGAAACTATCCATATTGCCGCTTACAGCCACCTTCTTGATACAATCGGTATGCCAGAATCAGAATATTCAGCTTTCCTTAAGTATAAGGAAATGAAGGATAAATATGATTATATGCAGCAGTTCAACTCTGACGATCTGCGCTCTACGGCAGTTACGCTAGCAGTGTTTGGTGCCTTTACTGAAGGCCTGCAGTTGTTTGCTAGTTTTGCGATGTTGTTGAACTTCCCACGCTTCAACAAGATGAAAGGCATGGGGCAGATTATTACATGGTCAGTGCGCGATGAAAGCTTACACTGTGATAGTATCATTAAGCTCTTTAAAACCTTGATGTCTGAGCAGCCAGAACTTTGGGATGACCAGATGCGCGATGAACTACGTACGGCGTGCAAAACCATTGTTGAGCATGAAGATGCCTTCATTGATCTGTCATTTGGTATGGGGGCTGTAGAGGGTCTCGAGGCGCACGAAGTGAAAGCTTATATTCGCTATATCGCTGATCGCCGTCTGCAGCAGTTAGGGCTGGACCCAGAGTATGACATTGAAGAAAACCCTCTGCCATGGCTCGATAGTATGCTGAACGCTGTTGAACATACGAACTTCTTTGAAAACCGTGCGACGGAATATTCAAAAGCAGCGACACAGGGTTCATGGGACGAAGCTTTTAACTAGTAGTTTGCGATATTAAGATTAAGGAGCGTGGGGTGTTCACCTTGCGCTCTTTTTTATGTCGTTTTTTTACCCTGTAGGGTAATGCCTTTTTGTCGCCTTGATCTGACATTATCCGCTGAATAGTTATGTGTTGTAGTTTTGACAGTTGGGGGTCAGGTTATGCCAGATATTAATGGCACTAAGGCAGCGGAAATACTCGAGGCCACAGTAAATAGAACCATTGTTCAGGCGTTTGAAGGGGATGATACCCTTAAGTCAGGCAACACCACTGACAACCAGTTATACGGTGATGAAGGTAATGATCTGCTTCTTGGTGGTAACGGTGACAGGTTATACGGTGGTATAGGGTCAGATACGCTGGAAGGTGGCGATTCTTCCAAGTTATACGGCGGCAGAGATAACGACACTTATATTGTGAAGTGGAGCACGTTTCACCAAGAGAATGATGACAAGTTTAGCACACACATCTTTGAGGATTATGGTGTCGGAAGCGGGGGTGTCGATACCGTTGATTTGTCACACATTGTATCATCTAAAAGCAGGGTAGAAGTCGACACAGAAAAAGAAGTGATATTGGATACACTTTTCTTTAACACGGATCATACCCTGAAAATCCATAATTCTAGCGGCGCCTTAATTGGCTATGTCTTTATTGATGGTGATATTGAGCAATATAAGATTGGCAATACAGTTTACACTCTGCCAGCGTCGGACAGCCGGAATAAAGATATTAGCAACAGTTTAGGTGCCTCGTCTGGAGATGACATTCTGACTGCCAGACCCTCTTCGGAGCATACCCGACTTTATGGTTATGGTGGAAATGATACTTTGAAAGCAGGTTCACAGGACAACACTTTCACGCAGGCGATCTACGGTGGTTTGGGTGATGACCTGATACAAAATGGCCTTACGAATGAAGGGGGTCGTTTTTATGGTGGCGAGGGTAATGATACATATCGCATTCAGTGGTCTGGGGAGCTAGCAAAGAGCCATTACAAGCTCACAATCTATGAATACTCCTGGGCGGCGGACAGTGATAATGATGTATTGGATTTGTCGCAGCAGGTGCCGAACCTTAGCCAAATCCGTTTTGACGATGGCTTATACAATAGCCTTGATGTTGATGTGTTGAATGCCTCAGGTGAAAAAATAGGGCGTATCAATATTCGAGGTAGTCATGAAGCACCGGATACCATCAATATTGAAAAAATCATCACTGCTGACGGCGTGTTTGTAATACCCAAGGGTGCTACGCCAGAGGAGCTGGAGGACCTACGAAAGGAGATTTTGGCCGATGTTGAACGCACGCCTACGGCCAAAGCAAGCGGTGAACTTTTAGAGGCACGAGATGGCGGTGATGCTATTTCTGGAATGGGTGGTAGTGACACCATAAATGGAAATGACGGCAACGATACCCTTGTTGGTGGTGCAGGGGCCGACTTCCTCTATGGTAAGGATGGTGAAGACACGATTTGGGCCGGTAAAGATGATGATGCGGCTGACCTGATTGTTGGTGGCGGTGAAGGGGACATGCTGGGAGGGGGTCCTGGCAATGACAGCATAGAAGGCGATAACGGTATACTAGGCGTTTTTGACGCTGGACCAGATACCATTTTTGGGGGAGCAGGTGACGACCTTCTGATAGGTGGTGGTTGGTTAGATAGACCCAGCCCAGGCGAGGTCAATCGGTTTTCAAGTGATGAGGTCGTTACGCTTTCAAGTGATAACAATATCATTTGGGGTGGCTCTGGTGATGACAGTATTTTTGGTACGCATGGAGATGAACAATTAGGCGGAGGTGCTGGCGCTGACTTTATCAGGGCAAGCAACGGTGATGATGTCATATATGGCGGTACAGGGGACGGCGCTGATCTTATCGAAGGCGGTAGCGGGAAAGATACCGTTTTTGGGGGTGCTGGTAATGACAATATTCAAGGCGGTGCTGGAGCTGATCTGCTTTATAACGGTGCTGGTAACGATACGGTGCTCGGCAATGATGGGTCTGACACCCTGTGGGGCGGCAGCGGTAATGACAGACTAACAGGCGGTTTTGGTGCTGATGTGTTTGCCTTTGGTAATGAAAACGGCTTGGATATAGTGACAGACTTCAAAAAAGGCGAGGATATAATCGAGCTAAGTGCTTTCTCATTAACTGACCTGGCATCTTCTGCCAGTAGCGATACACAAAATGGTATCCTAGGTGTGCGGCTTACATTATCCGCAGGTACGCAGGTTTTTCTGGAGCATTTATCCATAAATGACATCAGCAATGATATGGCAGTGCTCTCATAAAAAAAACACCGGTGGGCCTGATCCCACCGGTGCCAGTTTATAGGGTTCCTTTGCTGTGTGAGGGGGCTATCCCGCGAGGGGATGGATAGCCGTTGCGTTCGTGCTACTCAGCAATGGAACCCCAAACTTTAATCCAGTATTATGCTTGCGATAACAGCCGCCAGCTTGGGTTTGTAATCACTGTGGTGATAGCCGTTTTCATGGTACTCGCCGTATTCATAGCGACGTGCCATATCAGCGTAATAGTGTTTTGCACCACTGCGGATTTTATGTGCTAGTTTTCGCCCTAGTTCTTCCGCTGCTTCACTGCGTACTTCCGTTGCAACATGGTTGCGGTAACCAGGGTGCGCCTGGTTAAAAAGTTTTGCTACGCCGTTTGAAGGCACGTGGTTTGTCGGGCGAATGCCGCAGTTTGTACTGGCCGTTAAGTTCTGGCCATAACGGAATTTTTCACTCGTTTTTAAGCGAACATTGTCATGGTCAATATCCAGGCCTTTCAGATCATATCTGATTGAATAAAACGCTTTGGCTTCTGCTTTTTCTTCAACACGCGTGTAGAAGGCGCGGTGATGAACACCACATCTGCCACCTGTAAACCTACGATCACGTTTGTACTTTTTGTCTTTCTTATCTATGTCCGTGATGCGGAAGTTTAGATCAAAGCCCGTCTGGCGTACCTTTACAACCATGTCAGCGTAACTGGGGCTATCCACTAGAAGGATGTTGTGAGGTAAGTCGCGCGCTAACTTCCGCATGGTGATAGATTTATACATGTCAGCACCACTGCGCCATTCATTGCTGTTCCGGCTAGGGCGGCGTGCATCACGTGGGCTACGGCGTCTATCCCTGTGGTCTTCGTACCGGTCTTGCCTACCGTGTGTACGAATATTTACATACACTTTGAATGGCTGAGGTTCTTCATAAATGCCACCTCTGCTTGGGTGGTGTGGTTCATAATCCTCATAACGTTCGTCTGGGTTTGCTGTAACCTGGAAACTGAGGGCGCTTGCAAGCAGTGTAGCTGCCCCCAATGTCCGGGTGATATCTGTCGTTTTATTTTTATTCGTGAGCTTATTCATTGTTCTGGCTCCTCGCTGTTGATGAAGAAACCATAGCTGGTTGATGCTTACGTAAATCTGAGGCAGCTATTCAGCTGTTGTTCAGCAAAAAAAACAGTGCCCGGGTAAGCCATAGTCATACCAATATTACCTGGACCCAATCTGTTGCCTGCCGTAGCGTACGAGCCTCTGGTTTAAGAATGCCAGATGTAAGAATGTGAGGAGTAGAAGTGCTTAAAAAAATCTCAATCATCGTTGGTGTACCTCTTGTTTTAGTAGGTGTTTTTCTCTTCGATACGGTCAAAGATGCTGGTGCCTTTAGGGAGATAGAGCCTCATTTTGCGGGTACATGCAGTGTGGTTGAAGGGGTGGTTGGCGCTGAGGATATCACCATCGATCAGAGCACTGGCTTTTCATACATTTCTGCTCATGACAGGCGCGCTTGGGGGCAAGACAGGACGTTGGGCGGCGCTATTTATTTGTATAGACCCGGTAGTTTGAGTACCCCACTTGTTATGCCCCACACCATGGATGATACTTTGTTTCCTCATGGTATTTCCCTCTGGAAAAATCCAAATGGGCCTGACCGTTTGTTTGTCGTTAATCACCCTACCGCCGTTATAGATGAACGACAAGAGACTATAAGTGAGGTGGTCATCTTTGATATCGTGGATGGCACGCTTGAACATGTTCGAACAGTAAGCACAGACCTGCCGTACGGCCTTAATGATGTAGTGGCGATCGACCAGGACCAATTCTATGCGAGCATTGATCGTGGCAGTCTGACCCCTACTGGACGGATGTTAGAATCATACGGGCGGTTAAAGCGCGGTGGGATCGCTTATGGTGATGCATCTGGCATTAGGAAGATAGAAGGGGGATTGATTTTCCCCAACGGCCTTCAACTAACCCCCGACGGGCAAACTTTATTTGTTGCTGAAACAACAGGAGAAAGGTTTTTAGAGTATGCTCGTGACACGCAAACGAACGCTTTAACGCTGATTTCTGAGACTGAAATTGATAGTGGTCTAGATAATCTTGAGTGGGATGCCGACGGTAATCTTTGGATTGGATCTCATCCGCGCGCTATAGATTTCCCTGCACACGGCAAGGATGCGGACGCACGGTCACCGTCACAGGTCTTAAAAGTAAGCTTCAATGAAGAAGGCCTCGAGGTTGAAGAGGTTTATTTGAATGACGGTAACCCTCTGTCTGGTTCCAGTGTTGGCGCACCTTATAGTAATGGTTTTCTGATTGGAGCGGTATTTGAGCCTTTCATACTGGACTGCACTACGCCCTAAAGCGCTGATTTAGAGTTCTATTAGGATAACAATTCAGAATAGCAATATACTGAATTGTTATAACCTATCACTTCACCTCTTGAGTGAAACGGTTTACCGCAGCTACATTGTATATCTTCCGTTATATGACTTAATGCGGCCAAATATAGTTTGGTGGCAGGTTTGTTGCGCCGAAAGGGTGGAGAGATATCATGAAGAAAATAGCCATTATGGTTGGCTTGGTTTTGCTGTCATTTGCAAACGCCGGAGCCAGTGAGCCAAAAGCCTATGAGATACCAAGGTCGCAGGTAGTGTCTATCAAGGATACTGCGGCCGATAGACAATATGAGCTTTATATCAGATTACCTGACGATTACGCAAAAGATGCCGATACTAAACATCCGGTTGTTTATGCCACAGACGGTGCTTGGCACATGGAGATGCTTTCAGGTGCCGCGGAATATGTGCTGCCAAACGCCATTGTAGTGGTTATCTCCTGGCAGAAAGATGCCGCAGAAGATTTTGACGGGGACGAACGGGCCCATGTAAGTCGCTTCCGCGATTACACGATAATTCCGTCTACTAACCCTGAAGTGCAGGCGAAGTACAATGTTGGTCAAGCGCGCAACCACCTTACTTTTATCCGCAATAACGTGATCAAATATGTGGAAGCCAACTACCAAACAGATCCTGCCGAGCGTATATATTTTGGTTTCTCTCTAGGTGGTGAGTTTGGCTCTTATATTCTTTTTGAAGAGCCGGATACATTCAAACATTATGTACTCGGTAGCCCGGCTTTCGACCCTGAGAGCTTAAAGTTTCTTCAAGACCTTGCTGCAAAACGCGACGCTGATGGTACGCCGCTTGACGCTAATGTGTATGTGAGCGTGGGCGAGAAAGAAACCGATGCAATTCCACTAATTGAAACATTTATGTCTACGCTTCAGCGTCATAAAGCTGCGGGTCTCAACGCTAAAGAGCTTGAAGTCGTCAAGAAGTCTGGCCATTCGGAAGCTTTTCCAGCAACAGCGGTACGCAGCTTCAAGTGGCTATCAGATTTGATGGCTGCAAACAGCGCCAGTGAATAAGCATGAATAGAGTTTCGACCGCATTTGCATTTGTGCTCGCAGCGATCGCTGCGGGTACAACAAGCCAAGCAGGTGATAACAAGGCAGGTTTGCAAGGGCCTTATCTAGGACAAACCCCACCAGGCATGACACCCGAGGTATTTGCACCAGGTATTATTTCTACAGATGGCTGGGAGTATGGCGTTGTTTTCGCACCGAGTATGAAAGAGCTTTACTGGGTTCGTGAGGTGAATGCAGACACGGAGCCCAAACAGCAGTTTGTTGTCTACGAGGAAAAAGGCGGCAAATGGCTTGAGCGCGTGATTGGGGACCGCATGGGTACACCCACTCTTTCTACCGATGGTAAAATCATGTTCTTCGGCAGGAATTATAAAGAGCGCACAGCTGATGGTTGGTCTGACGTAAAGCGGCTTGGACCAGCTTTTGAAGATATTCGTATCATGAGGGTTACCGCATCAAATAGCGGCATGATCGTGATAGATGAGGCAAAGAACGATAGCACACTTAGATATTCTCAAATGGTTGATGGTAAGTGGACGGCACCAAAACCGCTTCCCGCAACAATCAATACAGGCCAGTTCAATGCCCATCCTTTCATAGCGTCGGATGGGAGCTACATCATATGGGACGGGCAGCGTAACAGCGAGGTTCGCAATGCCGATCTATTTATCAGTTTTAAGCAGTCTGATGGAAGTTGGGGCGAAGCTATTAAATTTGATGAGCGTATCAATACGCCCAAAGCCGACTTTGCGGCTCATGTAACACCGGACGGAAAATATCTTTTTTTCAATCGCAGTGTAGGGCCGGACAATACGGACACCTTCTGGGTGGATGCCCAGATTATCGAAGAACTAAGACCTAAAAAATAATCCTACTAAAGAAACAAAAACACCTCACCAGGCATACTGTTTTCTAGTGGTGAGGCGAATGGCAGGGAGTACTAACATGACGATCAATTCGAAATTCAGAGGGTTTATTACCGCCGCATTATTTTGCAGTGTGAGCGGCTTTGCCGCTGTAAGCGCAGAAGATAGTATTAGCCCCACAGCAGAGGCTACTGCTGTAGAAGCTGAACTTTCATTCTGGGATCTAACGCCACTTGAAAAAGCTTTTATCGACACATCACCAGCAGCTAGAGATGACGCATTTCCTGTTGGTGAACTTGGCGTAGACGGCGGCGAAAAATCCAGCATTGTGGCGCTCGCCAAGGAAATTGCTGAAGGTAAATACGGTAAGTACGACAGCCTCTTAATCACGCAGAAAGACAAGCTCTTATTTGAGAGCTATTTCCAGCGTGGTCGCATCAACCTAGCCCATGGTCAGGCGTCGGCGACCAAGGTGTATACGGCGATGATATTAGGACGTGCCATGCAACTCGGGTATCTGACGATGGCCGACCTCAAGAAGCCAATCATTGATTTTCTGGATGATCTGGACAGAACAAAGCTCGTAGACGGCGCTGAAAGGATTACGCTCCATAAGGCGATGACTATGCACTCAGGCATTCGCCTCACTGAAGACCAGAGGAAAATGATTGAGGAAAACTCTGAGGCAATCAAAGGTCAGGGTTTGGTTCAGGCATGGCTTGAAGCCACAACCCCAATTACAGATGAAACACAGACATACTTATATAGCTTCGACCCTGATTTGGTGATGACTGTTATTGACGCTGTTGCGCCGGGTACCGCTAAGGATTTCATAAAAACTGAGGTTCTCGATAAGTTGGCAATTACCAATTACAACTGGGGCACAAACGTCAACGGCTTACCGCAAGCGGGTTGGATGGTGAGCATGACATCTCGTGATATGCTCAAGTGGGGTAGCGTCATACTCAATGAAGGCAAATGGAATGGAGAACAGTTAATTCCGGCAGAGTATCTCGCAGTGGCTACTAAGGGGCTCGTCAAACCCACTCAGGACTGGATGCCAGAATCTTACCGTTACGGTTATTATTTTTATCAAACCTCTATAGCTGTTGGTGGCAAAAGCTATAACGCCACCTTTGCTTGGGGCGGTGGCGACCAGCGTATCATCGTCGTAGATGCTTTGGACCTTGTTGTAGTATTCACCGGGCATGACAATGAAGGTACGATGATGGACCAAGTTGTGGAAACTGTCTTGCCTGCGTTTGCCAAATAAGGGGGAAGCTATGAAATCGATTTTAGCGTCAACTGCTTTCGTTCTTTGTGCAGCGCTTGGGGATAGCGGTAGTCAAGCTGGCGATGCCCTATCCGAACTTAAAGGTCCTTACTTGGGGCAAACGCCACCTGGCTCAACACCAGAGGTTTTTGCGCCGGGCATTGTCTCAAAAGATCACCGTGAATTAAGCGGCTTTTTCTCTAAGGACATGAAGGAATTCTACTTTACGAGAAGAAACCCTGAAACTGCAAAATGGTCACTTGTTGGCTTCAAGCAGGAGAACGGTCGGTGGCAGCAGTCAAGTGAGGTGCCCAGAGTGGGGCGTCCGATCTTTTCACCTGATGGCAACATTATGCATTTAGGTAAGAATTTCATTGAGCGTAACGGTGAGGGCTGGTCTGAAATCAAAAGCCTCGGCGCCGCCTATGAAGATATTCGTATTATGCGCCTGACATCTTCGCTCGACGGCATGTATGTGCTCGATGAGGCAACAAGGGACGGTAAAGGTCCTATTCGCTATTCACGCTTAGTTGACGGCAAGCGTGAAGACCCGACACCATTTGGTAAAGAGATTAATACCGGTACATGGAATGCTCACCCGTTCATCGCACCGGACGAGAGCTATATTCTTTGGGACGGCGAAAGAGAGACCGGGTTCGGCGACAATGACATCTATATCAGTTTCCGAAAACCTGATGGCTCATGGGGAGAGGCTATCAATATGGGCGATAAGGTCAATACAGCTGCAACGGAATCCGGTGCCAGTGTGACGCCTGATGGTAAATACCTCTTCTTCAATCGAAGTCAGACCCCTGATAATTATGATATGGATTTATTCTGGGTAGACGCAAAGGTTATTGAGGGTCTTAGGCCCGCAGATTAACTTTCTTATGCAATAACAAAAGAAAAGGCTGGATATTTATCCAGCCTTTTCTGTTTTCTCATCTGCTGTGAGCTTAAAGTGCGCCGTGGCAGTGTTTGAATTTCTTGCCTGAACCACATGGACATGGATCATTGCGGCCTACATGTGCAAATGGGTTTTGTGCAGGTTGTGGTGCACCCACTGGGGCACCCCCAAAGTTAGCCATGTCACCGTGGCAGTGTTTGTATTTTTTGCCTGACCCACAAGGACAAGGTGCATTTCTTGGCACATC
>JBFOLV010000592.1:0-2058 GCA_040830325.1 Kordiimonas sp.
CGGCAATTGCTTCTCTGTAGGCTATAAGCGCACCCGTATCTTGGTAACTAGCCGCAGCATCTGCATAGAGCAGCAACAAAGGGGCTAACTGTTGTGGCTCACTTGAAAATCTTAACAGTGCTTCTGTCCGAATTTTCCGGGCTATGCTAAACGCCGTACTTCTATCGCCTAAAGCCAAGGCATCCTGACATGCCTCAACAATTGCAACGAGCGGGTCCACAGCATCAACTTTTTCACTTTGTGAAAAGGCCGGGAACGTCAAACTCGCGGAAACCAATAAAGCAGCAACAAGCTTCAAACCACAATCCTTAATACGAAATACTATAACATAGTATGCACTTATCTATCATCACGCTTATAAAAACCACATTATAAAAAATTATTGATGGTTCAAAGCCTGCAAGGCCTTACCTCCACGGTAGCAATTTCTTTTGCAGTAAGTCATGATCAAAACAATGCCTTTAAAGGTTACTAACAAGGGGGGATATCAATAATGAACTTAAAACAAAAACTAGTAGGCACGATCCTAACCATACTCGTTAACACCAGCCTATCTGCAAGCGCAGATACCGTTCGTGAATATAAATGGCTAACAGGAAAAGATGTTTCCGGCGCACTAACGGTGACAGAAAAAGAGGATGGTACGACAACGACCCAATTTCATTTCAACGACCGTGGTCGCGGACCAGACCAGACGACAACATTCAAAGTAGATCAATCCAGTGTTGTCACTAGCTTCCTGGCTAAGGGCGTCAACTATTACAAAGGTGAAATTAGCGAAGCGTTCGAGATAAAGAATAATACCGCAAACTGGCAGATTGACGGCAAAGAGAAAAGCCTTTCCCTGACTCAGCCAACCCTCTACCTCCCGCTTAATGCCACGCCAGAATACCGGGCAGTCACCGCACGTGCTCTACTCGCGCAACCGAACCACCGCATGGCAATGGCAGCAGGCGGAGAGGCTTGGCTTACTGTTTTAGGAACAACAGAATTATCACACGGCGATGACACAGTTCGTGTCACCTTGCACGAAATAGAGGGACCTGAAGTAGGCCCACAATATATATGGCTTGATGAGAACTTGGATTTGTTCAGCATAAGCTATGGCTGGTTTAGCATCATTAGAGATGGCTGGGCACATGCCGCACAACAATTATCAGACGGGCAATTCGCTGCCAGTGAAGATTTTGTGGTTCGTAAATCTGAGGAGTTTTCAACAAAAATCGCAACCGATCTCGTTGTTACCAACGCCAAAGTTTTGAATACAGAAACAGGAAAGCTCTCCTCCCCCAAAACAGTTCGCATCCACGACGGAAAAATAGCGGAGATATCAAACACCACTGCACCCGCTGGTGCACATATCATTGATGGAACAGGCAAAACCCTGATGCCATCGCTCTGGGATATGCATGCCCATATTCAACCAGGCAACTATTTCAATTATATCGCTGGTGGCTTCTTAAACATTCGGGACATGGCCAATGATCCCGCCTACATTGCAAAAGCCCAAAAGGGTATCGCTGCCGGAAAAATAGCAGCGCCGGACATTTACCCTGTTGGCTTCATTGATCGAACAGGCCCTTATGCGGCGCCTACCGGTAACCTCGCAGACAACCTCGATGAGGCCTTAGCCCTAATCGATATGTATCACGGCATGGGATATAAGGGCATTAAGCTATACAGCTCCATCGAGCCTGAATGGATTCCTGCAATGGCGGAGCGAGCTCACAGTTATGGCATGAAGGTTATGGGCCACATACCTTCATATATGACTGCCGGAGAAGCTGTGCGTGCAGGATATGACGAAATCACCCACGTCAATATGGCTCTGCTCCATTTGATCGGTGATAAGTCCATTGACACACGCACACCACAACGATTTATCGTACCCGGCATGCGCTCAGGCACTCTGGATTTGTCCGACCAACGCACTGAAGACTTTATCAAGCTTCTACAAGAGAAGAATATCACCCTCGACCCAACGCTGGGTATTTTCCATGACATGTTCCTCAATGAGCCCGGCAAACCAGAATTGATGTCTCGAGCCTATTTTTAGCA
>JBFOLV010000593.1:0-4583 GCA_040830325.1 Kordiimonas sp.
GGTCGGTCAATCGGATTTGGAAGTGTTCGGTAGTAGCTGAAACTTGCAGGTGATACGTTGGCAGCTTCCCCAGCGCTCAGGGTGATGGTAGGCCATTGTATTTGTTGTTGAAGGCTTAGAAATTCGGTTCGCGGTAGAGCTTGTTTCCTTAGATTTTCTTCTTCCGAATATTTATCTGCAACAAATCGCCTTTTCTGTCGGATAGCGTCTCTTAAAAAAAAAGCATGTTTGTCTAGTTGAGGGGCTTCTTCTAGAAAACCTTCGATAAGAGAGGAGGGAAGTTCGGCCACTTTGCTCACTATCGAAGATGTCGCATTGGTGAGTTGGATGTTGAGAGCTGATGCTTGAGTGAGTTTTTCTCTATACTTCAGTACTCTCAAATCTTCATCGGACTTGAGCGAAGCGTAGCTATAAAGCTTCGCAATTAGCTTTTTTGTTTTGGTGTGTTGCTCCAAGATATCAAGAAGGCGTGAGGCGTTCGTAAGAGGTTCTTCAAGGCTGCTAGATAATGTTTTGGTTTCATCTACCGCTTGTTGAAAGTCGCTGAACCATGCTTGGTCGTTTATGTAGATATGGGATAGATCCCATGTATCAATATCAACGGATTTTGCTGAAGTGGGTGAGATGCTAGGCAGAGTGCTTAGTAACACTATTGCGATCTTTTTTAACATCTATTGCCTCCCAAACGACTGCTTGACATTAAACGGCATCATAATCAGGGTCAAATACTGAGAGGGTATATATGCTTTTGTCGCAGCGATAACTAAGTAATTAAGCTTTTACCTACTATTAGTATGTTGTAATTAAGAATTAACCATAAACTAACCAAGCACCTGTAACCATTTGTTGATTTAGTTTAGTTAGCAATCAAGGTTAGAGTTCAAATTCGATACTTTAGTTATTTTTGAAATGCATGTTGGGGAAGTTCATTGATTTCTTTGAAGACATTGTTGTTTTGGTTTCTGATTTTGGCCCTTGGTGGTACTAGCCCCATTTTTGCTGGGAATTTAACAGTATCGGTTAAAGATTCTAAGACGGAGCCCATTGATCGGGCTGTCGTAACATTGTTGCCGCTTTTTGGTGAGCCCATGCCGATGGTTCAAACTGAAAATGCCATTATGAAACAGCAAAATACGATGTTTCAGCCGTTTATTTTACCAGTAAGAACAGGGTCTTCAGTAAGCTTTCCTAACTTGGATGAGTTTAGACATCATGTATATTCTTTCTCCAAAGCTAAACGTTTGGAGCTACGCCTTTATGGTAAGGATGAATCAAATGAAATCCTCTTTGATCAAGCTGGTGTTGTCGCCCTAGGCTGCAATATTCACGATAATATGCTCGCATATATCTATGTGACAGATGACCCATACTACATGGTTGCTGATTCTGAAGGTGTGGTGGCATTTGATGGGTTGCCTGACGGTCTTTACAAGGTTTCTGTATGGCACCCGGACCAGAAAAGTAAACGCGAAGTATTTAGCCGAGAGATTGAAGTGGCTGACAATAGTAACAGCCTCAATGTAGTGCTTGAAATGCGTTCAGTGCGTCGTCGCCAAAAAGGCGCTGATGGAAAAGAGTACGATTGATGATGTCTCTCAAGTTTCAAACAAGGCTAACAATTGTTTATTTAGCACTGTTCTTAGCGGTGCAAGGCATCATAATCTTGGCTTTCTATACGTCTGTTACTCGTAACGTGGGAGAGCAGGTACAAGATCAGCTGAGTGCGTCTGCTCGGGTTTTTGAACGTATTATTGAAGAACGGATATCTGAGCTCGGGGGTAGAGCTCAAGACCTAGCAAGTGATTTTGGCTTCAGGCAGGCAGTAGGCACTGAGGATGTTGCGACAATTGAGTCAGCTCTGCAAAACTTGTCAGGACGTATTGGGGCCGATTTGGCCTTTGTTTATGACAGTGAAAACAACATCATCACAATGGGGCAAGGCGATACCCATGCTGATGCCATGCCTTCGCTCCCAGAAGACCTTAAAGAACTTTCTGAGCTTGAAGGGGTGGCACAAACAATTGCGGAGATTGATGGTCAAATTTATGAACTGGTTGTAGTACCGGTTCGTGCTCCATTACCAGTGGCATGGATTGCCCTTGGTATCGAGTTAGACAAGGTGGCTGCTCTAGAGATCAAAGGGCTATCACCGATCGATCTTGAAGTAGCATTTTTGTATGAAGAAGATGGACGTTATCAGCTTGCCTCCTCCACTTCAGAGACTGATAGCTTGGGGCAATTTGTTTCAGGTGATATGCGTGCGGATATGGGAGCAGTCTTTAGAAGCAGCTTTCAAGACGAAGAATATATGTTCTGGCGTCTCTCTTTAGTTGAACAAACCGAAGATACTAGTGAAATTGCTGCATTGGTTTACTTCTCAATGGATAAAGCACTTCAGCCTTATATGGCGTTGGCTCTTACCTTGTCAGGCATATTATTTATTGGCCTTTTCATGCTGGTGGGGGGCAGTGTCATAATTTCGCGAGGCGTAACACGTCCTCTTAGGCGGCTAGCCAATGCAACACACCAAATTGCGACAGGCGATTACCGGGAAGTAGAAGCGACTACTAAGGATGATGAAATTTCCGCGCTTACTTCAAGTTTTAACCAGATGGTTGATGCTGTGAAAGAGCGGGAAGAACGCATTGTCTTTCAGTCGTATCACGACAATGAAACAGGTTTGTCAAACCGAATTGCGTTTGAGAACGACCTCGAAAAAGCAGTTGCTGACCGAGAAAAATTCGTAGTTGCAGTGGTTGAGGTGCAGCAACTTGCTGAGCTTAGAAGTGTCTTGAACCACAATCATGTTAATGAGCTATTGAAGGGTATTGGGAAGCGCATAGAAACTATTGTTGGTACTTCGGTAGCTCGCGTTTCAACTGAGTCATTCTGCTTCATATTAGACGACGTATCTGGCGCGGACGTAGTTCCATCACTGATCGTGAATTCATTTCTTACTCCATTCAATGTTCTGGATATTACTATTGATGCCAGTGTGAAAATCGGCACCACGCGTTTTCCAGAAGACAGTAAAGACCCGGCGAAATTGATGCAGCATGTTAACTCTGCACTCGATTTAGCGCGTTCCTCCACCAAAGGAGTTGCCTCGTATGTAGCGGACAACAGCGAGGCTTTCAAAAGCCGTTTGTCTATGATGAGCGATTTACGTGAGGCACTTGGGACGGGTGAGGTTGCTTTTGCATACCAGCCAAAGTTTGACTTAGCAGCCGGTAAGATATCTTCTGTTGAAGCATTAGTGCGTTGGAATAGCGCGTCGCGTGGTTTTGTTGCTCCGGATGATTTTATTCCGTTTGCCGAAAGGACTGGAGACATTCGGCATGTGACGGAGTGGGGTTTAAAAGAAGCTGTTTCTCAGTGTGCCAAGTGGAAAAAAAACGGCATCGATATGACCGTTGCGCTAAACCTTTCTACCAGTGACTTAATGAATCAGAATTTACCAGGCCAAGTATTGGCATTGTTGAATGAATATTCTCTGTCTGCTTCCAATCTAAAACTGGAAGTGACGGAAAGTGCAGTGATGCACGATATGAACAGAGCTCTTGATGTATTGAATATGCTGAGCGCAATGGGCATGGAATTGTCTATTGATGACTATGGTACCGGTTATTCTTCACTGAGTTATTTGAAAAAACTCCCTGTAAATGAACTGAAAATTGATAAGTCTTTTGTCTTAAAGTTGGCGCATAATGAAGAAGATCGTATTTTGGTTAGGTCCACCATTGAATTAGGTCACAACCTTGGTTTAAAAATTACGGCTGAGGGCGTTGAGGATGAGGCTTCGGTGAACATGTTAAGGGATTATGGCTGTGATACCTTGCAAGGGTATTTCATTAGCCGGCCTTTGCCGGCTGCTGATTTAGAGATTTTCTTGAAAGAGGCTAAATTTGACTGGGCTTAAATTTGGAATTTTAAGCATTGCATTATCGGTTGGGGTTAGCGAAAGTCTAGTCGCACAAGACAGCAGTTTTCCAATTGATCTTGAACTATACACTGACGCGAGGGTTGCTTTCGCGTCAGGTGAGCCTGGCTGGTTTAACGATTGGCTTGGTAAAGGGCGGTACGGTGGTACACGAAATGGAGATACACGTACTTATGCACGCATTCCGGAGATATCCTTACTCGCAAAAGCAGATATAACTTGGGATTTGCAAAGTTTTGTTCATCTAAAATATGACCCAGAACAAGATCGAGCAGTAGATATTGTAGAGGCTTACTTAAAGTACCAGCCTGCACCGAAGTCTGCTTTTAGTTACAGTGTTAAGGCGGGTTTGTTTTTTCCTCACATCTCTCGAGAGAATGTTGGCATAGCCTGGACAACACCCTACACAATTACCCCGTCTGCTATTAACAGTTGGGTGGGCGAAGAAATTCGCACATTGGGACTGGAAGGTAAGTTAACTTATAGAGGTGAAGCTAGCGAGGTGTCTCTGACTGCCGCGGTATTTGGTTTCAATGATCCTGCTGGTACTCTATTAGCATTTCGCGGCTGGGGTATAGGTGATGCTAAAGTTGGAGCTTTTGGTGAACTGCCACTTGCACCGTTACCAGCAATTGGACTGCAA
>JBFOLV010000594.1:0-6857 GCA_040830325.1 Kordiimonas sp.
CAAAAACCTCCTGAAGGCAGGCTTCACAGAGGTTGACTATATCACTGTCGCTTGTGGAAAAACCCTAACACCGCTCACAGCGCTTTCGGATAACGCAAGGGTATTAGCTGTTGCCAGAATTGGCGGCGTGCGCCTTCTTGATAATATGGCAATTGAGGCGCCCTAAAGCGCCCCAATCAATCATATATTTATTCTGCTGGTTTAGGCATAGGCTTACGGGGCAAACGTTCATCACGCATTGCTGTGTTGTACAAGAAGCTCGCCATAATCACTGACGCTTGCTTCAAGTCCTTTTCATAGGCGTTGCCGTATGTATCGATTTGCGTATGATGCAAACGCGATCCATAATCCATAGGGTCTTGAATAAACTGAAAACCGGGAACACCAATTTCATCAAATGGCTCATGATCAGTACCACCAGTAGTGTTGTTTGTGATGGTATTTGCCCCAAGATCATGGAACGGCTCGAGCCACTCTTTAAAAATAGGTGCTACAGCTACGTTACCTTCTGTGTAAACGCCGCGAATTTTACCAGAACCATTATCCAAATTGAAATATGCTGAAAAGCGCTCATGCTCTGGCTTCAACTCAATTGGAAACTGATTATATTGCTTTGCATAAGGTTCAACAAATTTAAGGTTCCCCTCTTCGCTTTCTGGACGTGACGCAAGATAATCTTGAACGTACTTGTGAGAACCAAAGTATCCCTGTTCTTCACCACCCCAAAGGCCAACACGAATTGTCCGCTTGGGTTCAACGCCAATGGCTTTAAGAATACGCACGGCCTCCATTACAACGGCAACACCAGCTGCGTTATCAACTGCACCGTCCGCACCGTGCCAACTGTCGAGGTGCGCCCCCGCCATAACAACGCCGGGCCGACGTCCTTTGCCAGGGATATCAGCTAGAGTTGAATAGCTTCTGGTATCATCTTTGTAGAAAGTTACATCAGTTTTCAGGCTAAGTTTAACTGGTTGCTCTGCATCCATTAAGCGCACCGCACGTACATAGTGCTCGAAAGCCATCTCAATACCAGGGATGGTCGGCGTAAACTGGGCATCATGTCCATACGCCGTACCTTCCATCAACATACCTTTGCGTGAAGCTCTATGAACAACAGCTATAGCGCCTTCAGCTGCTAGGAATTGCTCCAATTTAATGCCAAAGGCTTTGTAGTTTACCCACCAATCAAAGTCGCCGTGAGGGTCACCTGTATTGATATGGAAGTGTTTAGATTTCTTAAGTTCTTTCTTATCAAGACGCTTAAAGACCTTATTACTTGGCTCTTTCTGGTCAGGCACGCTGTCAACAAAGACAATCTTGCCTTTCAGTTTCCCTTTATATTCTTCGAAGTCCTCTTCAGACTGGATAACGGCGTGAACCGCTTCCCCTTCAACCAAACCATCAGTTCCTGGATACCAAGCGATTGGAGCAGCGGTAAGCTGCGTACGACGAGGGGCCGTCAGATGAACTTCAATGTTTTCCGATGTCCATCCATAACCAAATTCAAAGCCTTCCAAACGTGCGTTTTCAAGGCCCCATTCAGTAAGACGTTCTTTAGTCCAGTTATTTGCCTCGATCATCGCAGGCGTACCCGTAAGGCGCGGCCCAATATCGTCGGTTAGATGTTTTAGTGTTTCCATCACCTTTGAATGATTAAAACCTTCATCGCGAATCTTGTTTACGATATCCAAGTCAACATTTTCCGCTCCTTGAGCAGAAAAGCTAAACATCGCCGCGGCCGCGACAGATCTTAGTAGATACTTCATCCCCAACTTCTTTCCCTCTAGAGTAATCCGAGCTTCTGAAGCTCGTTCAACATATCTTCAGGTATATCCCCAGACATTATATTTTCGTCTATGTCTTCCGGCGTATCATGATCATCTAAGTATCGCCACCCCTGAAAGGCTCGCTTTGGCGCAGCGCGCACTCGCTTCAACTCAGAAGACACACACAGTAAGCAGTATTTCCGCCCTGCGTCATCGACATCCTCTTTGATATCCAAAAATGCCGTACGTCCAACCATCTGACCGCCGGCTACCCAATATAATGAACCACCATCAAGCAGCTTAGCTTTTTGTTTGGGTGTGTTGCGCGTGAAAACAGGAACTAATGTTCCTAAAGTAGTATCAGTAATGGCACGCTCAGTTAACCTCTTCTGCAAGTCTGCAAAACTCGCAATTCCCGCAGCCAACTTCAATAGATGCACAGTCACTCCGGTGTTTCCTCCGAAAACCAGTCATATTCGGCGTATCTTTTCAGTGGCTCAACACCCGCCAAAACAAAACGCTTGTCTGTAGCCCATTCTTCAAATGATCCAAATAGCGGCCACATATCCTTAGCCCAAGGCGTATCAAGATGCCGCAATATCTGGTCCATATGATCAGGGAAACGAACCAAGTCACCAAATACATTACTTTCAGAAATTAGAATATTTGAAAGCCGTCCTAACATACATACCCGCTCAACCAAGCGCTTTCCGTACCCTTCAGGCATAGACTGAAATTCGTCTTCAAATCTGGTGCGGGAACGCACGAGCACACCTGTATCTTCTGCAAAATGCTCTTTAATGCCAGTGAAGGCATCTCCCTTGACTGCATTTGCCTTTATAAGCGCCCTTCGCCTCAGCTCTCGTGGTAGCTCATTAAAGCCACTTGCCATCCAAAAGGCTATCCGGCGTCGCAGTATCTCTACACTGCTTCCTTTGATGATAAAATCGTCACCGCCTGCACGCAGGCCACCACGAACAATATCAATATCATTGTAACCAGTAAGATAAATGGCGGGCATTGTTTTCAAGCCCTGCTCGTTCAATGCCTGAATGAAATCAAAACCGCCTTCGCCGGGCATTTGTACATCACTAATAACGAGTGCCGGTGATCGTTTTCGTGCAAGCAGGAGGGCTTCTTCAGCAGTTTCAGCAAGCACAGCCTCGAAACCAAACTGACGGACCGCAGCGGCATGCACCTGCAAAACAACAGGCTCATCGTCCAAAAGTAGAACCGGGCCTTCTTTCATAGATTGCCCCTAAAGTAAAAAGGCCGCTGCCAAACCCAAAAACACAAAGAAACCAACAACATCAGTGATGGTTGTTACAAAAACACTTGAAGATATAGCTGGGTCAATTTCCAGCTTATACAGCGCCATCGGCACCAATAAACCACAAAGCCCCGCTACAAAAACATTGAAGACCATCGCCACAGCAAAAACGCCGCCCAACACCACATTATCGAACCAAAGCACGGCAACAACACCCGAAACAATGGCAAGCATCACACCATTGAGAAATGCGGCGGATCCCTCTCGAGCAACCGTCCTCATTGCATTGGTTGAGCTCAGCTCCTTGGTAGCAATCGCACGTACTGCGACTGTCATTGTCTGTGTACCCGCATTTCCGCCCATAGAAGCTACTATAGGCATCAGTACCGCGAGAGCCACCATCTGCTCGATAGTCGCCTCAAACATGCCGATAACCATTGATGCCAAGATAGCGGTGCCCAAGTTCACAATAAGCCACGCAAAGCGACCCTTTGTAATTTCAACAAAGCTCTCGTTAAGGCCAGATTCGTCTCTTACACCCGCTAGTGCAAGAATATCCTCCTCCGCCTCTTCCTCGATAACATCAACAACATCATCAACAGTTACAACACCTACAAGGCGCTGGCCTTCATCAACAACCGCAGCAGAAATCAAATGGTACTTTGTAAACTGGTAAGCTACCTCTTCCTGGTCGGCATCAATCTTTACAAAATAAGGCTCAGTGTCCATCACCTCAGACACAGCAGAGGCTCGCGGCGTACGCATAACACGTGAAAGCGGTACAACCCCAACCAAACGGTGCGCAGGATCAACAACAAATACATTGTAAAAATCTGACGGAATATCAGCATTATCGGAACGCAAATAATCGATTGTTTGCCCTACCGTCCAAAACTCAGGCACAGCTACAATTTCACGCTGCATCAAACGACCAGCAGAATCTTCCGGATAACTTAGGCTTTCCTCAATCGCGACCCGGTCATCTGCAGCAAGTTTGCGCATGACCTCTTCACGGTCATCATCGTCAAGCTCTTCAATCACATAGACCGCGTCATCCGTTTCCATTTCAGTAACGGCATCCGCGATCTTGTCATTCGACATCTGTTCATAAAGGTCGTCTTGGGCTTCACCCTCAATCTCGGAAAGAACTTCAGCAGTCACTTCTGAATCAAAGTTTTCTTCGATGAAGCTGATCAGCTTTTCCCGCATTCCAGAGGAAATAACCTCAAGAAGGTCGGCCACATCAGCTGAATGCAGCTCTTCCAACATTTCAAGCAACTTGTCTTGATCTTCATGTTTCAGGGCGCGTTGAAGGGCCTGCACATAGTCTTTGCTCAGATGCACATCTGTTTGTGGTAAATCCAGATGTTCTGTGGCTTGCTCCGAAAGAGTTGAGGACTGTTCTTCGGTTTCTGGTACTTGCTGTTCTTGCACCATTTAGCCCTCCTCTGATTATTCACCGCGATAGTATAAGTTGCTCTCTTGATAGAAGAAATCGGTGCGGGTTTAAAGCCCTACCCCAAAAAATATAGTTAGAATGTTAACACTGCACTCAAGATTGCTTGATATTAATCTGCCCAAGCAACTTCCTTGTAAAAAACGTGCTTGCCAATTTTTGCGCTTACGTCTGCGCTGTCGAGATAGTATGGCCGCTCAATATCTGTGCTGTGATAATATACGGCACCGTCAGTAAGGTCAGGCAACAACCCTAGCTGCGCAAAAGTCGCTAGCCGAACAGCCCTTTTATACTGCCTGTCATGTTCGCCAACAGTTTCCAGCTTTATCTTGTTCGGGTTACCTTCGTTGTAAGCTGAGAATTGAAAGTCTTGTCGCGCAACCCCAAACAAGCTTTTGGGAAAGCGCGGGTCTTTCTTGCGGTTCATCATAACATTGAGGACTGCCTGCATACCGCCATCAGGCTCACCACGCGCTTCACCCCACGCGATGCGGGCAGACCATTCAATATTATACTTCCAATACTGCCAAGTACCAAAAGCGCTGACAAGTATCAGGCCTGCCGCGACTAGCTTTAGCTTTGTTATAAATCGTAAGGGCCTCATACATATCCATATGGGAATGATGGCGAGAAAATCCAACTATGAAAATAGCCCGAAACTCTCTGAACCATTTCCAGATATAGTCGGTGGATTCCAGCAATTATCTTGATTTCTTCAGCATGACGCTTGCTACCATTGAAGTTATTTGGTTGAGTGCGACTTCAATCTAAAGAGGAATAAAGATGTCAGACGAACAGTTGAGCATTGAAGAAATGGCGAAGGTCTTGAACACAAAAATGGCCGAGTTAACTGGCGATGTCCTGTCTATGAGAGTCCAAATGTCATACATTATGACACAATTAATTGTCTCTTCACCTGATAGGCCACAGGCGATTGATGCGCTACAGCAGCACTGCAATACGATGCTATCAAACGCAACATCTGACAATACGGATGTAGAGTTCACTAATACGGTAATCGGCAATGCAATGCGAAATCTCGAAATACAAGTTGAAGAGCTCAGGCGTGTCTTCGGAATTAGAGGGCCAGCCTCTTAACTCATTGAAATTTCATAACATTTAAAACACTATGGAATATTCAATCAAGACAACAAAAAAGGCAAGCCTCTATAAGGCTTGCCTTTTTGTACTATCCTGAGGAGGGATAGTTGGTGCGGACGAGAAGACTCGAACTTCCACGGGAACTTAATCCCACAGCGACCTCAACGCTGCGCGTCTACCAATTCCGCCACGTCCGCGAGATCGGGCGCTTAACTATCAGCTAAACTTCACCCCTGCAAGGGAAAAATGTTACATTTTTTAAAGAGAGAAGTATGTAGGCACTATGTACCGTTAGACTTGAAGCTCACTCATCATTCTTGTGATTGAAACACCAATTTTTTCACCGACAATCATAATTTCGCCGCGTGCAACAAGCTCACCGTTTGCATAAACCCAGCATTCATCTTCATGTTTGGCATCCAAATCAATAACAGCACCACGGCCCATCTTCAGCAGTTGGCGAATAGGCATCTGCGTGCGACCCAGCACAACAGTAATATCTACGGATACGCGGTTAACAGCTTGAAGATTCATTTCTTTCCTAACGACAGTAGAATGGTGCTTTACCAAAATCACATGAAGGCAGTTACTATTTTATTAACCTAATATATAGACACACATCAAGGATGATGCATACCTGTTTGCTAAATACAAGCATAGCGCCCTGTTAAGACCAACAGAGAACATCTCAAAGGATAACCACCATGAACAAGTTCATCATACTGCTACGGGGCATTAATGTGGGTGGTAAGAATAAAGTGCCAATGAAGGAACTCACTAAGCACCTTCTTGAAGCAGGCCTCGCAGGCGTTAAAACCTATATTCAATCTGGTAACTTAGTGATTTCCACAAGCATTACTGACAGGCATGAAGTTACTGCGCTCGTCATGCAGGTCATTGAGCAGCGTTTTGGATTTCAGGTTTCGGCGATAGCGTTAACACTCAATGAATACAGCCGCGCACTCACAAACAACCCCTTCAAAGATGCAGAAGATACCCCTTCGACACTGCATTTGTCCTTCCTGGACACAATTCCTTCTGATCCAGACATAGAAAAGTTAGATAATCTTAAGTCAAACAGCGAACGCTTTAAGCTCAATGGCCCCATGTTTTATCTTCATGCACCAGATGGCGTTGGTCGCTCCAAACTTGCCGCCGGTGCAGAAAAAGCCATAGGGGTGCCAGCCACCGCGCGAAACTGGCGATCAGCGCAAAAAATTCTTGAATTAGCGGAGCAAGATTAACGCACTTGAAGCTAAGG
>JBFOLV010000595.1:0-8718 GCA_040830325.1 Kordiimonas sp.
ACATAGACAGTAACACCCGCATGTCCATCTGACGTGATTGTTTCTACTGCCCCTGCCGCAAAATCATCTAAGCCAATAACCACATTATCTGCTGTTACTGTAATCGTGTCAGTACCCGCTCCACCATCATACAGGTCATTGTCATGATCCAGCCCTACCCGGAATACATCATTACCATCACCGCCCGATAAGGTGTCAGCTCCACCGGAACCTATGATTGTATCTGAACCATTCCCCCCGCTGAGATTATCATTCCCGTCGCCGCCAATCACTTGGTTCGGGAGGTTTCCTGCTTTATATATAACGGTTGAGTTACTTGGAAAGTTAATGACTATCTGATTGATATTTGTTGTAAGTATACTCGAAAAATCCCAGTTGACAGGCCCCGATGGAGCTAAAATTAACAAGTCACCATCACTTTGCCGAGTAATTGTATCGAAGTTACTATCTGTTACAATTTTGTTTGCGAGTCCTATATTTTGTACATTACCAAGAACAAAGAGCTCATCACTCCCGACTTGACCATCAATGTAATCTGTTCCGGCGCCTAAACCTAACTCAAAAACATCATCGCCATCACCACCTAGCAAGCTATCGTCACCAAACCCTCCGACAATCACCTCATTTGCGCTTGAACCTGCGAATGTATCATTACCCATTCCCAGATCGATTTTTGACACACCCACTAATGTAGAGGCTGTAAAGTCCAGAGTATTATCACCACTATTTGATAGAATGGTTACATTTACATTTCCACCGGCATCAATAGTATCCAAATCTCCAGCAGCAAAATTGGACAATCGAATAAACATATCGTCCCCCATCGCACGGAGAGTGTCATTTCCTTCCAAACCATCATATTTGGTGAAGTTATTAAATGCTGTGACTTCAAATAGATCGTTTCCACTGGTACCGGTTATCTGCTCTGCCCCCATGGGGTCAGAGGGGAGCGCCAAAAGTATTGAATTAGCATCTACTAATTGCAGACCTTCGGAGAAAAGACCTGTAGCAACATCGTAAACACCATTATCAAATTGCAGTTTTTCTACGTCTGCAAAGCTTTCATTGTCATCGTAAAAAACCTCATTATTCCAGTAGTTAATACCGTTACCAGCCTCTGTCATGCCAGCTTCAGAGATGCCACGTACAGACATATTGCTGCTCCAAGCGGCGCTATATCCAATAGCAAAATCATGGTTTGAATTCGCTACAGCTGATTTCCAATCTTCTGTCCACATGCTTGCAGAGAGGGAGGGGTCATATGTTCCTTTATATACGGCAATATCAATTCCCTCATTCCCATATATACCATCTCTTCCAGCACCACTTATAATAGTATCGTTACCATCACCTCCAAAAATTCGCTCGTTACCGGCTTGTCCGCCTATCAAGATATCATTACCCGCGCCGCCGAGTAAAATACCTTGCCCTTCACCACCTGAAATCGTGTCATCACCGTCATTGCCATAGATTCGGTCTGAGCCACCACCACCATTCAGTAGATCATTACCACTTCCTCCTGAGAGCACATCACGGCCATTACCGCCAAAAAGGGTATCATGACCTGACTCTCCAAGTAATTTATCACCAGCGGTCCCGCCAACGAGTAAATCATTGCCTATTCCTGCAAAAAAGATGTTCGCGTCATCACTGCCAATAACAGAATCATTACCATCCAAGGTACTATGCTTGGCAGTATTGCCGGTTGCCTCTAACACCACAACATCATCTAAATTAGAATGTGTTAAACTACCTTCTGTATAAGGTTTGGTATTTAGCGCGGTATTATTAAGCATACCCCCTTCAATATGACCAAGTCCCGCAACCAAGCTTGTTTCAGTGAGGCCTGTAACCGTATTGTTTAGAAACTGTACGATCGTGTCTGTTTCATTAAAAACAGCTGTAAGGTTTTCCGGTTCGGTATATGTACCCGCACTAATTGTATTGTTTTCAACTATAACCTCACCGGGTTCGCCACCATTTCTATAAGCATCATAATAAATAAATCTTGAATTATCGGCGTTCATTCCTTTTGTCATATTATTACTGTAGACTAAAAGGTCACCGCCACCGGTTACATCTATCTGATAGCTAGAACTGCCAATACCATCATCCAAGTCATTGTTCACTACAATGGTCTGACCAGTGGCAACTGATTTAATATGATGACCATGTTTTGTATCTATAAAGTTGCTATCTTCCACAATGAGATTGGTAGAATGTGAGTAAATACCGTGTGAAAAGCCATCACTCCCATTGCCTGAAAAACTAGAATTCACCACATGTACTAGACTAGTTTCTGTACCAGCAAGAATGCCTTGTTCATTATCTTCAAAGCTACTATCAACAACCGTCAACATCCCGGTTTGATGGCGGATACCTGCACTATTATAGCCATTCCCATAAGCATCTTTGAAAGAGATATTTTCAACATACAAATGCATATCATCTGGGCCATGCCCAGTAACAAGAATGCCTTTTTCCACATAACCTGCTGTAAACTCAACATTACCTACCCCAATAATACTGAGACTATGGCTAATTAAAGGAGGAGCGTCATTGGATGGACTGTAATAGTACTCATTGCCTGCAAAGTAATAGGCGCCTTCATGTACTAAAATTATATCATTCGGACTGGATGCAAGAATCGCATCTTGTAGTTTTGTGTACGCCTGCCCCTCACCAACCTCTATAATTGATCCTTCTCCCATTACGAAGGACTGAGAGGCTGTATCTGTATAAACAGTAATCGTATCACCTGAGTTAGCTGCTACAGCGGCGTCTTGGACGGTACCATAAGCCCTACCAACACCGACTTCCAGTTGCGTACCGTCAGTAACCGGTCGAACAATAGATTCCCACTCGAAATTACCTAGCGTAGGCATAGACTTTCCCCTTAACCGTGCTTAACTCGTTTATTTCTAGAGATATTAATTAGTAACTACATCACAGAGAGAGTTCACACAATCCTAGATAGACATTAAATCTGTGTAGTTATGCGGGAAAAATAAAGCAGTCACTGTATTAAAGCCATTTCCCCCAATCAGAGGCTCAAGTCATTCAAAACGTCAGAATGCGTTGTGACAGAATTAGTGACACATATGTTTTAAAACCTTAAGAAACAGCCTATTTTTCTAACTGACACTGTCACGTAACCCTTTGTTTTTAAGTATCCTACCGTGACAACAATTGTGGCGCGTCACATCCCCAGCACTTATCACAGGTTTTCCGTTCACCAGAAGCGTCTCAACTCCACTTGAGAACTCATAGGCTTTTTCAAAAGTCGCATTCGGTTTAAATGCTACTGGATCGAACACCAGTATGTCGGCAAAGTAACCTTCCTTGATTTGGCCTCTTTTTTCTAACTGCAGTGTCATCGCGGGTAATTTGGTAGACTTATGAATAAAGTCAGCAAGCGTTAGCACTTTCTGCTTCACGACATATTCTTGATACTTCCGTGGGTAACTTGCGAATTTTCTTGGGTGCCCATTTCCACCATCTGAGCTTGTCATAACCCATGGCTCTGCCATAAAGCTCCTAACATCATCCTCCAACATGTTAAATGAGGCTATTTTTGCGCCGCCACTCTCAATAATCGAAATTGCAGTGTCTACAGCATTAGAAGAACGTTTAGCGGCATACTCCTCCAAATTTAAACCCAGCCAATCTTTTGAGCCACTAGTAAGCAATAGCGAAGCAGCTCCGCCTCTGCGCCGCATATTCTCCGTCATTCCGTTTCGGATTCTATGGCGAATTTTCTCTTCTCTCAGTCGTAGAAGTAACTTTTCAGTACCGCCATCCCTAGCCCATTTAGGTACAAGCGCTGCAGTTAAACCTGTACCTGATGCCAACCATGGATACTGATCTGCTGTTACAGCAACACCTTCAGCACGGGCTTGCCTTACAAGCTCAATTACGGCTTGGCTTTTACCCCATACATCAACACCAAGAGCTTTGATGTGAGCAATATGCACCGGCAGTTGTGCTTCTTTCCCAATTTCTATCACCTCAGCTACTGCTGGTAGTAACCCAACGTTGTAATTGCTTTCATCGCGAATATGACTGTCATAAATACCGCCGAAGCCAGCAGCCACCTTCGCGAGCTCTATTACTTCATCAGTGGCAGCAAAACTTCCCGGCGTGTAAAAAAGACCGGTCGAGAGCCCTAAAGCACCATCCTTCATAGCGTTAGCTACTGCAGATTTCATTTGAGACATCTCAGATTTGGACGCAGGTTTATCATCAAGCCCTACATACTTCCTTCGCAGGCTACCATGGCCAACATATAAGCCCATATTAGCCGCTATACCCTGCTCCATCAGCTTTTTGCTTGCTGCTGATATATCAACAGGCCCTTGGCCATCATTACCTGAAATAACCGTTGTAACACCTTGCGTTATATAACTTTTTAATAAGTATGGCCCCTGATCTGGTTGCTCATTATAAGCATGGGTATGCATATCAATAAAGCCAGGGGAAACAATAAGGCCTGACGCGTCTATTTTATGCCCACCTGCCACTCTTCCCTTGTCGGAGCCAACAAATACAATCTTGTCACCAGCAACACCGACATAAAGAATCTTACCTTCTGCTCCTGTGCCGTCATAAACGAGCCCATTTTCAATTAAGTAATCAACTACTATGGTATCAGTGTCGGCAGCTGCCCTCCCAACAAAGGACAAAAAAACCATTAAAAACGGTAGACTAATCTTTGTTGCCATTTAGGAGCACCTCCATCATCTCTTCTGCAAACACAGTTGCTGCGATCTTTAGGGCCTGCCTATCTGTTTCATCCCCTACTTCATAGGTGATGGCTGGCACACCAAACGTTGAGTAAACATAGTTCTTTGATGTTGGCAGCGATGTGAGAGGTCGTTCTGCCCTTTCGAAAGTATAATTAGAGACGCGTCCCTTAACACGTTCAACCCATGACTTTGTATATCCTCTGGGCTTTGTTTCTTCATCTTCAGCTTGGGTGTAAAGCACGTTCCGCCGAGTGGAATGAAAATCAAGAAATAGACTAAGCGTTTCTTCTTCCTTAAATCGCTCAAGTTCATCACGCATTAGCTGGGTCTCAGGTTGTGTAAAGGGCCCCCAGTCACGGTTTAGATCTTTCTCTCCCATATTATGCCGCCAATGCCCATTTGCGACACCGTCCGGGTTTAATATAGGCACAATAATCACACCAAATTTCTTTCGAAAAGCTTTAGCAAGCGGCGTATCCGCATAAATTGCCTCAGCAAAAGGCATCAAAGCCAACGCCCCCGTTACCTCAGGCGGATGCTGCCGCCCGACTAGAAAAATATAGTTTCCACTCCCATTTTCCGGTGCTGTCTCAAGCTTATAGATATCGCGGCCCGCCATTGACTTTCCTAGGAGCGTTTTGCTTGTCCCTGACGTGGATGCCAGTTCATCAAGCCATTGTTGGTGAGCAGCGTCCGTTAACACCTCCTGGCCAGATATATATATTGGCTCATCAATGGCCGGCAGCGAGATCCGCAACACATGATCATTCAGTTGATTTACGGCGCCCACTTTTAAAGGATGCCAGTTAATAGAATCTTGGCTAATCTTGGGCCAGTAACGGTGCTTTGCGTTCCTATAAACCAGCTCGATGGAAATCGGATCAGTTGAATGAGGTTCAATACGGAAGCTATACCAAGGACTAGGGTTAGTTACAGCTTTGTCCTCAGGCTTAATCTCAATTCGAACAGTGTTTTCATTAGTAAACTCACAGCCGTTAATACGTCCTGCTTGAAAATCTGATCGAGCAGTAAAGGCCTCAGAAACACAAATTTGTTTCGGCTTATCCTCAGCAAACCCAGAGAATGCGCTGACAACAGAAACCAATCCAATGGTAGCGAATTTTCTCAATGCTTTCATGCTGCTATCTCCATTCTCGGCTGTTTTATAGACAATAGGCTTTTTGCGAGCCTTTCCGCACTTCCTGATGCAAAGGTCCAACCCAGCATTCCATGCCCCGTATTTAGATATAAATTTCGTAGCGATGTTGGCCCAGTTATTGGCAGGCCATCAGGTGTCATTGGCCGCAATCCTGCCCAAGCCTTACCCACATGGCTATAGTCGCCAATGTTAGGCATGAGCTTCTTTGCCAATGCTTCGAGATAAAGCACACGCTCAGGGTTTATCTCATTTCCAGATTCTCCAAAGTCAGAGAGGCCTGCAATGCGCACCTCGTTATCAAGCTTTGAGAAGACAATTTTATTATCAAGATCAGTAAGGCTGATTGAGGCAGTGTTCTCTTGCGCTGGCAGTGCGACGCTATAGCCCTTCACCGGTAATATTGGGGCTTTAATTGCATAATTTTTCAGAAACTCAGGCGCTGCGGCTCCCAAACAGACCACAACAGCATCAGCTGAAAAATCTTCTCGGTCGGTACGAACACCGACTACTTGTTTCCCATCTGTAAGTAGGCGTTCAATTTTTCGCTTCAGCCTGATCTTCAGGCCATACCTCTCACTAGCGTATAGCGCAAGGGCTTCGGTAAAACGACGAGCATCTCCTACTGTGTCACCCGGAGCATAAACACCGCCAACAATATCATTCATGCCGGTTCTTATCTCGCTACAATGCTCTAAACACTGCTCTCTGTTAACTGCGACTATATCAATGCCCATCTCACGCTTAATGGCGGCTGCTTTCGTCAACCGAGAAAGCTGTTTTGAATTGCGAGTTACGACAAGCTTTCCCGCAGGACGATGCCTAAATGAAATTGCATGTTCAGTAAGAAGACGTTCAAGTTCAGTGCGAGATTCAATTGCAAGAGTTAATGCTTCTCTTAACTTGGTGTATCTGCCCAGACTTAAACACTCTTTCGCGAATCCTACTCCCCATTTGAATAAGTCAATATCTGTCGAAAGTTTCATTTGAATTGAGCTATCTCGACCAAGCGCTATAGCCGGTAACTTAAGCAAGAAAGGCAGAGAAGCCATCGGATCAACGAAGCTGTAAGAAAGCTGTCCACCATTCGCAAAACTAGCGCCAGACGCTACTGTGTTAGCCTGGTCGACAATAGTAACGTTACAGCCTCTTCTAGCTAAGGCATATGCTGTGGTAACACCGACAACCCCTGCCCCCAAAACCATGATATTCATTGCTGCCTCGACTTATCAGAAGGAAAAGGGGCGGCGTCACCGCCCCATGCTTTTCTATATTCGAGTATTTCAAAGATTGCCTGAGTATTATCTATGATATTTCTGGCAATATTCAGTAGAATTCTAGAACTTCTTACGAAGACTTAAGTAGAATTCCCGACCGCGAATACTGTGCAGGCCAGAACTATACCCAGCTGAGTTGTCAAACAGTGGCGGTGCCTCATTGAAGAGGTTTTTCACTCCAAAGCGAACCCGCATGTTATCGAGCGCTCCGCCCTCAAAGGTATAGTCTGCGTGAGAATTAAGCGTGAACCACGATGATATTGGGAACGGCGTAACCTCACCGCTATCCGATGTTACTGTAACGCCTGTATCAATGACACTTCCAACATACCGGCCGTTCAGCCCTGCACCCCAATTGCCACTATCCCAAAGGATGGTAAAATTGTAGCGCCATTTTGGTCGGCTCTCAATTCTACGTAGATCACCCGAGGATAGGCTATCAAGGTTTCCTGAAGCGATAGCGTCGTCAAGTAATGGCGCAAACACGTTGAAAGGTTGCTGCTCAAACTTATCGAGATAAGCAGCATTAAATTTCAGTGTAAATTCGCCAATGCCAGTCTCAATTCCTCGGTAAGTAGCGTTAAAGTCAACACCAGCGGTTTCTCGGTCCTGCAAATTCAAGAATGTTTGGCGAACAAATACAATTTCGCCGAATGGGTCTACCCCTGTGCCTTCAAACGCAGCAATGTCGTCAGCAGTAACATCAGCACGCACCACATCGGGATTACTTGTGCCTTGCGTACGCCTGAAATATTCATCCAGTGCAATTTGGTCATTACGCTGAATGGTGCCTACAGTGCCGCTTTGCTTCACATTCCAATAGTCTAACGTCAACGTCAGGCCATCTAGAACCGGTGGCTGAATTACAATGCCCAGTGAGTAGTTCGTGCTGTCTTCTGGTTGTAAGTCTGGGTTACCAGTTATCCGTGAGATAACAGCGCGGTCATCACACTCTCCTATATCCGTACAACGAGAATAATCAGCCTGTGAATTGGTAAACCTTGAAAACTCAGGTGCATTCACTTGCTCCAGGTTAGGTGCGCGGAAACCTTTAGACCATGCACCACGAACCTGGACCCAATCAGTTACGTACCAAGAGGCTGCAATTCTAGGCTTCAAAACATCGGCCCCAATATCAGAATAGCTTTCAAAACGTGCAGCTAATTGCAAGTTGAAGGATTCTATCATTGGCAAATCAGCCAGAACCGGGACGATTGCTTCTGCATATGCAGAGTAAACATTGCGGCTCGCATCAACATCACCAGTGGCGCTTACACCAAGGATATCACTGTCAAACACCTGCCCTGTTATTGGGTTGGTAAAAGTCGTTGATCCATCCAATCTGCTATCGCGGTTGTCTGAAATAGTCTCACGGCGCCATTCGACGCCAGCAGCAAAACCAACATCGCCGGCTGGCAAAGCAAAAATATCAGCTTTAGAGATTTTAAAATCAGCGGTTGTGAGTGTGTTTTTACTATCTCGGACAACATCAACACCAAAATTGGATGCTTGTTGGCTTTGATCAAACTGATTACCTGAA
>JBFOLV010000596.1:0-2118 GCA_040830325.1 Kordiimonas sp.
CTCAACACAAAGGCCACCCGTTGGAAAATCAGGCCCCTGAATACGATCAAGTAAATCAGCAGTGGTAACGGTCACCTCACTATTGCGCCGAGCTTCAATAAGAAGCTGCATACCATCAACCAACTCTCCCACGTTATGAGGCGGGATATTTGTGGCCATACCTACCGCAATTCCCGAAGATCCATTTGCGAGTAAATTAGGGAACGCCCCTGGAAACACCAGAGGTTCTTCATCTTCACCGTCATACGTGGAGCGGTAGTCAACAGCATCTTCTTCCAGCCCGTCCATAAGGACAGCTGCAACTTCGGTAAGGCGGGCTTCTGTGTAACGCATTGCAGCTGCGTTATCGCCGTCAATATTACCAAAGTTCCCCTGCCCATCTACGAGCGGAAATCGAACGGAGAAATCCTGCGCCAAACGCACCATTGCGTCGTAAACTGACTGATCACCATGTGGATGATATTTACCAATAACATCACCAACAACGCGCGCGCATTTCTTGTAACCTGTGGCCGGATCCAACTTCAGAAGTCGCATAGCATAAAGAAGTCGCCTATGCACAGGCTTCAAGCCATCTCGCACGTCAGGCAACGAACGAGACATGATGGTAGACAAGGCGTACGCCAGATAGCGTTCGCTCAGAGCACTCCCAAAAGGTGCTTCAATGACATTATCATTAAACTCAGACTCTATAGACATGGAAATGACTATACTGATCTATTCACGAATGGCTACAAGATGTTGTGGTTATCCACAATTTGTTTGGCGCATAAGCGAAAACCAACGCTATGTTCAACGAGAAAGTGAAGAAAACAGCCGTTCCCGGGCAGCCGGTTGTCCCTTGCCGTGTACCATCCATACATTACGCTCGAGAAAATACCCAGTAAGTTTCAAGGCATCAATTGCGTCAGTTGCTTCAGGCAACCCCTGATGGCCTGTTAACAAGAAAGAAGGCAAAGTTAGTAGCCTCGATTTATACGGCAGGCCAGCAGCAGAACATACAGCCTTTGCAGATTTGGGTGATACGTACACAAGGTCATCTTTTTGTCCTGTAGCGGCACACTCAGTTAGATCAAGGCCATAACCAAGTTCAGACAATATTCCCAATTCAAGCCTCGCTAAAGCACAGGCCCATACAGCTGCTGTGCCACTGTCATTTTCCAGAAGCTTCACCAAAGCTGATAACCCGTCATAGACCTCAATATGATCATGATTTTCAGGCATTGTACTTGCGACAACAGAAGTAACAGCTGCAAGTGCGGATAAACGCGCGCCATCGCCCATCATTTGTCCTAAAGGACTATGCAGCAGTTCGACAGTAAAACGACCGAGATTAGTCTCCAGCCGGGCACGCCAATTTACCTGAAGGGTATTGCCTGCCTGAAGATTGGCTTTATTGCGTCTTCCTAGGCCGCCTTTTATAAAGCCGCGGCTTCGACCGTGGGTTTTGGTCATAACTTCAAGGACTGCGTCACTCTCCCCGAGGCGCGTAGCAGACAATACGATAGCTTCGTCCTGCCATTCCATGAGCTATTTATAGTGTCCTGTTCTAATCAACGAAATCCAGCCCCATGTCCTGATACATGGTTTTGTCGTCCGCCCAACGCTCTGTGGTACGGACATGAAGGAAAAGATGCACACGACGCTGAAACTCTTCTTCCATCTCTTCACGGGCCATCTGACCAAGTTTTTTAAGCATTGTACCGCCCTTACCGATCACGATACCTTTTTGAGTCTCCCGCTCCACATGAATAACTTGTTCGATACGAACTGATCCATCAGCTCTGTCTTCCCATTTTTCTGTCTCAACCGTAGTTGAATACGGGAGTTCGTCATGTAGGCGCAGATACACTTTCTCGCGAGTGATTTCCGCTGCAAGAATGCGCATAGTTGTGTCTGAAATTTGATCTTCAGGATACATCCACGGCCCTTCAGGAGCCTTATCTGCGAGAAAGGCCTTTAGGTCATTCACCCCGTCACCGGTAAGCGCTGAAATTAGGAATGTATCCGTAAATACACCTGTTTCATTTAACTCAGCCATAATAGCCAACAAGCTCTCACGCTTCATGCCATCGATTTTATTGAGAGCCAGAATAGCATCACGTTTTGCTGCCTCTA
>JBFOLV010000597.1:0-4895 GCA_040830325.1 Kordiimonas sp.
CTTTCTTGATTGAACGTCTTCCTGATTTTAGGCATCAAGTTTTAAAAGCAAATGTCCATCGCGCTATTGTTGAAATGCGAGAAAATGACGCTGTTTGCGTAGCTGGTTTATTCAGAACACCGGAGCGTGAAACCTTTATGGCTTTTAGTAAGCCTGTGTTTCGAACGTTGCCAAACCGTCTTATCACCATGAAGGAAAACCTGAAGCTCTTTAAGCCTTATATCGGAGATGAAGGCGAACTTGATTTAAAAGCGTTTCTGCAAAAAAGTGGTTTGACTGCGGGGGTAATTGTAGACCGCGTTTACAGCAAGCGTATTAACGGTATGCTTGAGGATTACTCTGGTAATATACCTAAAATAGTTAGCCCGCACCCTAGGTATAGTGCGCTCTTGCAGCGGGGTAGGATCGATTATACATTTGGTTTTTCCTATGAAGCGGATTTCCAGTTCAAGGAACTTGGAATTGATGATGCATACACAAGTATCTCAATCGCAGGGGAAGCCAAGATTGTTACCAGTGGTGTAGCTTGTAGTGATCGCGAAGTTGGTCAAACCATGATTAAGGCAATAGACGCGATTATTGATGAGTATGGGCCCAACCCTCCTTACCAACGTTTCTATGAAGAATGGCTTGATGAACAAGCTCTGGAAGATACACACCGTTACATTGGGCAAATGCCTGCTGAAACCCGCCTCAGGAACGAATAGTTTTCCTTTTCCCCATTTAATCTCTTTTCCAATGTATGCGAAAACCATATAGGTTGACGCATGATATATGTTCTGGAGCATGCGTAGATGGTGGATCTGATAATTACGGAAGTGCAAAGCCCCGAGAAGTTTTGGGATTTGCTGTTGCTCGCCGATCCGTCGAAAAGCCTTATTCAGGAGTATCTGGCAGATGGGCGTTTATTTTCCGCTGTTTGGGATGATGTCATCGTTGGTGTATTTGTACTCCTACCGCTGGAAGACGAGTTGTGGGAGCTAAAGAACATCGCTGTGTCACCGGAGTGGCAGGGAAAAGGTGTGGGTAAGGCACTACTTGTTGAGGCAATTGATGCTGCGCGTACGCTGGGAGCAAAGTATCTTGAAGTGGGCACTGGTAATAGCAGTGTTGATCAGCTTGCTTTTTACCAGAAGGCAGGCTTTAGGCTAGACCGTATTGCCAAAAATTACTTCACATTGAATTATGAAGAACCAATCTTTGAAAATGGCATACAGTGCCGGGACATGGTTTTCTTCAAACTGACTTTGTAGATTGAGTTTTACTATTCGGAATCGGAGGGGCGTTTGGGGTTAGATCGAGAGCGATAGCCGCAGCATCCACTAGTTCACTTGAAAATTTGTGAGGACTATTTTCTGCTAAGTGCTGTATGGCACCCTTTATAGAAAGAGGCATTCGGTACGATCTTTTTGAAGTAATAGCTGATATGACATCGGCAATTCCAAGAATTTGTCCTTCTATCGATATTTCTTGTCCTTTAAGGCCATGTGGATAACCTGTCCCATCAAGTCTCTCATGATGTTCTGTTACATAGCGGATAATCAAAGGGTCCAGTTTTACCTTATGCAAGAAAGTTGCAGCAGTAGTTACGTGTGTTTGGATAAGTCGGAATTCTTCTTCACATAATTTGTATGGTTTGGAAAGAATAGTTGGTGGAATAGCCTGTTTGCCAATGTCATGGAACAACGCTGCATATTTAAGACGGGAGATACTGTTATTATCAAGGTTGACTATCTTGCCAATTGAGCAAGCTATTTCCATAACCTCTTTACTATGCTCCACCGTATATGGGTCACTCATCTCCATCATGCCGAGGAGGAGATCCTTAGCAAATTCACAATCAGTGCAAGCCTTGTTATAGCCTTTATTTACCATATCATTTATCACGATAGTTCGACCCAACCTCTATTACACAGTAAACTAGTTAACAATTCCGCACATAAGTATTAAAAAGACTTATTAGCGTGTGAGGGAGGGGTTAATGGTAAAGGCAATTTTTGTAGGCTTAGTATCCATTTTTTGGCAAACGAGCACTTTGTATGCAAAACAAGCCTGCATTCCCGATATGCCAGTTCCTCATGCAAACAATGCGGTGGCGGCTGTTACGCTCCATGACCAAATTCACTTATTTTCCTTTGCTGGTTTAAAAGAAGGCAAAACTTGGAAGGATACCTCGAAGGAAGCTTACATGTATGTGGAAGGGCGTGCGGATTGGGAGCGCTTGCCTGATTTGCCGGTTGATCTTGGCCGCCTTGCTGCAACGGCTGAAGCGGTTGGTGAGCGCATATATTATTTCGGCGGCTATACGGTTGCGGAGGATGGTAGCGAGGTTTCTACCCCTGAGAATTTTGAATATAACCCTTTTGAGCGAACCTACAAACGCATCGCTGATATGCCTGTGCCGGTAGATGATGCTGTTAGCTTCGTTTACCAGAACCGCTATATTTATATGGTTTCTGGTTGGCACAACGAAGGCAATGTGCGGGATGTTCAATATTATGACACGGAAACTAACACTTGGCGCAAGGCTACAGATTACCCTGGAAGCCCAGTGTTTGGTCATGCGGGTGGTTTGGTTGGAAACCAGTTCGTCATAGCAGATGGTGTTGCGGTTGTTGGTAAAGATGAAAACGGCCGCCGACAGTTTGATACAGTAAACGAAGGCTGGATGGGCACTATCGACCAAGATGACCTTAGCAAAATAGAATATCACCGCCTGCCGCAACTACCTGGACGTGGCCATTACCGTATGGGCGGTGAGGGTGACGTTGAAGGCAACCGTGTGCTGTTTGTGGGGGGCACCCCAAACGCCTACAACTATAATGGTATTGGCTATAACGGCGAACCGTCTGAGCCCAAGAAACATGTCTTTGCATGGGATTTCACGAAAGACAACTGGGTTGCCTACAAGGACAAGCTTGTTTCGAGTATGGACCACCGTGGGCTACTCAAATGGCATGATGAGTGGATCACCATTGGCGGTATGGGAAAAGGCCAGAGGGTAAGTGATGATGCGTTGGGTTCCCTAGGGCATGGGCTTTGTTCGAGATAAGCTCACTAATATCAAGCCGATAAGTGCAGGTAATCCTTGCACGTAAATAATTGAAAGGCTGGCTGTTAAGCCGCCAAAAACGCCTGCGACCAGCACACATGACAGGAAGAATGTTTTCAGGTCTGTGCGTTTTGCATAAAGTGCCCAAATAAGGCCCGCTGCTAAGAAGCCATTATATAAGCCTTGATTGGCAGCGAGAGTTGCTGATGCTTTGGCAAACTCGGCGGTTGTGCCGAAAGTTTTAAGACCAATGGGTTGCTCCCATAAGAACATCTCCAAGACTAGAAACCAAATATGGCTAAGTGCGACGAATCCAGTCACCAGTGTGGAGAGCATTTTCATAGAATGTCCTTATGTAAATAAAGAATAAGCGATGTATTAAAGACCTACGTCCCAGCAATCTTTAATCACAACCTTTTGAATCCAGAGGTTTGCCCATCGCGCTTTTTTCTCTTCTGGCGGTAAGGAGGCGGGGCTTGTCACTTCAGAGGCAGGGAATACATCGCGGTTGTCTAACACGCGGCGGTTTACGGCACCTTTGCGGTGGTCGTTTATGTCACATGTAACAGCTGGTACTACACCGCAGCGCTGGCAAATCCAAAGCCTGGCGCTGTCAGATCCTTGGGAGTAAAGGCTTAACGCTGCTTCGTTTTGAATTTCAATCTCAAGTTTGGCGTCAGGCGTTGAAACCCACTCTGCACCATGCGTGGTGCAAAAGTGGCAGTCACAAGCACGTGGGATCATTTCATCGGGGCTGATTTCTGTCTCAACTCTAACAGCAATATTGCCGCAATAACATCCGCCGGTGAGTGTACTCATGGTCCGAAGATCCTCCCTTTAAGCCTGTTTGGTAGCCTAATCTTCCTTCAACTTATACTCAAGAGGCATATTCCCCCTGTTCAAGTGGGACAAATCTGCTAATAAAGAGGCCAATTACTGCCGATTTCATGTATTGGCATATGGAATATAGTAACTCGAGACAGGACAAAGGTAACCATGGCTGGCCATTCCAAGTTTAAAAATATCATGTACCGCAAAGGCGCGCAGGATAAAAAACGCTCAAAAATGTTCTCCAAATTCAGCCGGGAGATCACGGTTGCTGCCAAAATGGGCGGCCCTGAGATGGATAGTAACCCTCGCTTGCGTCTTGCTGTTGCAACAGCGCGCGCGCAGTCTATGCCGAAAGATAATATCGACCGTGCAATTCAGAAGGCCTCTGGTGGTGACGCTGAGAACTATGACGAAATGCGCTATGAAGGCTACGGCCCTGGCGGCATTGGTGTGATCGTTGAGGCGCTTACTGATAACCGTAACCGTACAGCGTCAGATGTGCGTTCGATCTTTGGTAAAGCTGGAGGTAACTTGGGTGAAAGTGGCTCGGTTGGCTTTATGTTTGACCGTGTTGGTGAAATTAATTACCCAGCGTCGGTTACTGATGCAGATTCTATGTTTGAAGCTGCTCTTGAGGCAGGTGCAGATGAAGTTGAATCAGATGATGAGGGCCATGCTATCTATACAGAAGCAAATGACCTGCATGCTGTTGTATCTGCGCTAACCGAAGCACTTGGTAGTGAGCCGGAAGGTGCGAAGCTTATCTTTAAACCTAAAGAGCCTCTTGCGCTTGACAAAGATGGTGCAGAAAAAATGATGCGCCTCATTGATACGCTTGAAGATAACGATGATGTTCAAACGGTATTCGGGAACTATGATATTCCTGCAGATGTACTTGAGCAGTTAGCAGAAGAGTAAGTTGACTCATAAGGCTCTGGGGAGGGGCGCTACAGTTAATGCGTTTATTAGGCCTTGATCCAGGACTGCAAAAAACAGGCTGGGGTGTTGTGGA
>JBFOLV010000598.1:0-2454 GCA_040830325.1 Kordiimonas sp.
AATGAAGGTACAGCTTCATTAAATGCACACATTGGCTCGATCGGGGATGCTGAAGTCGTATTTCACCTAGATGGCAGTTACCGAAAAACCAAAGATTTCGATATTCCAGGGTTCGCAGAATCTGAAGCTTTTCATGAGCAAGAAGAACACGAAGAAGAACATGAAGACGAGGATGATCACGACGAGGAAGAAGGCCACGACGAGCACGACGAAGACGGCCATGACGAGCGCGAAGGAGAAGCGTTCGGCACAGTAGAAAATTCTGCAACTAAGACCCGTACAGCATCTGCAGGCCTCTCTTTCATTTTCCCAAATGGCTTTATTGGCATGAACGTAAAGGTCAATAAAAGCGACTACGGCGTGCCTGCTGGCCACGAGCACGGCCATGGTCATGAAGACGAACATGAGGATGAAGAAGACCATCATGACGAAGACGAGCACGAAGGTGAAGAGGATCATCATGATGAAGATGGCCACGAAGAAGAGGTACCTGTTACTATCGACCTAGACCAAGTTCGTTTCGATGTTCACGGTGAATACTCAGGCGACTTTGGCTTCTTCAAAAAAGCAAAGTTCCGCTTTGGCTATGCAGACTATGAGCATATTGAACTTGAAGGCACTGAAATCGGTACAGTTTTCAAGAACGAAGGCTGGGAATCACGCCTAGACTTGATAGACGAAGGTGGTGAGAACTGGGGCGGCGCTTCGGGTATCCACTACCGGTACCGTGACTTCTCAGCTGTTGGTGAAGAAGCTTTTGTTCCTGCGACAACAAGCAAACACCTTGGCCTGTATACGGTAAAAGAATACCATGCAAACAACTGGCACTTAGATGCAGGCGTTCGCTTTGAACATACTAAGTATGACGCATCAACGGTGAATGCGAACCGCACATTCAACAGCTTTAGTGGCTCTGTTGGTGTAGGCTATGACCTTAGTGAAGACCTTTTCTTTGGTGTTAACCTATCACGTACAGAACGCGCGCCTTCTACTGAAGAACTGTTCTCAAACGGCCCACACCTTGCAACAAATGCGTTTGAACGTGGTGACAGCAGCTTAGGCAAAGAAAAGGCACTTGGCGTCGATGCTACGCTGTCATATGCAGTGGAAAGCTTCAGTCTTGTTCTAAACGGTTTCTATACCTCATATGATAACTTCATTTATGAGACGGAGACCGGCGAGGAAGAAGACGGACTGGAAGTTTTCCAATTCCAGGCAAATGACGCAAAACTATATGGTTTTGAGGCAAAAGCTGAAGCACACCTTGGCGCAATCGAAACTGGTACATTTGGAAATATCGACGTACATCTTGATGGCCAAATAGACCTTGTACGAGCAGAGCTTGACATTAGTGGTAACGATAACCTTCCTCGTATCCCACCACTATCAGCGCTCGTGGGTATTGAAACTCGCTCAGAGTCGTTCGACCTTCGTACCGAAATTGAACATGCTGCTAAACAAACCCGTGTCACGGAGCATGAACTGCCAACTGATAGCTATACGCTTTGGAACGCATATTTAACGCTGCGCCCGTTTGATAACAAAGACATTTCCTTTGAAGTCAGAGGCACAAACTTGACAAACAATGAAGCTCGTCAACATACAAGCTTCCTCAAAGACCGCCTGCCTTTGCCTGGTCGCAATGTTAAAGCGTCTGTTCGTATCAAGTTCTAAGCTTAGATACATATAATCCTAGAAAAGCGCGGCTGTTGTCGCGCTTTTTTTATTTTCGTGAACCCTAAACGCTTGACCTCTATAGAGAACATCATACAGTCCCCACAAATAAGGGAGCTTCTTTAAATGACCACAAGATACGATATGAATGATCTACTAGACATTATGGCAAAGCTCCGTGACCCTCAAACTGGCTGTCCGTGGGATATTGAACAAAGCTTTGAAACCATTGCCCCCTATACCATTGAGGAGGCCTATGAAGTAGATGATGCGATACGTGCAGGCGATATGCCTGCATTGGTTGATGAACTTGGCGACCTTTTACTTCAAGTCGTATTCCACAGCCAAATCGGTAAAGATGAAGGCCACTTCGAATTTCAGGATATTGTAAACTCCGTTAGTAGGAAGATGGTAGATCGTCACCCCCATGTTTTTGGGGATGCAACCGTTGAGGATGCAGATGCACAGATAAAGGCTTGGGAGGAACAGAAAGCAGCTGAACGCGCAAAAAAGGCTAAAGAAACCGGTGATATTCTCTCTGCCCTTGATGGTGTGACACCCGGCTTGCCATCACTGCTGCGCGCAATCAAGCTACAAAACCGAGCGGCTCGTGTTGGCTTTGACTGGCCTGAAACCGATCAAGTCCTTGATAAAATACAGGAAGAAACCTCGGAGCTCCTGGAAGAAGTTAAAAACGGCTCAAATCATGATTTGGTAAAAGAAGAATTTGGTGATTTGTTATTTGTTTTAGCAAACTTAGGACGACACTTTAAACTTGAT